>CAYWMZ010000578.1:0-1954 GCA_964459485.1 uncultured Desulfocapsa sp.
TGCCCGTTCATCCATACGCACATTATTACGAATACAGCCAAGGTAATCGGCAAAGAAGTCACTGTCATGCCGTTCCCGGTAGGCCTGCATCACTTCGGCCACCATATCGCCGCAGCCAAATGAGTCCATGGTGCCATCCGCTTGGCTGAGACTGCCGCTATAGCTCGCCACCTTTTGGGGCAGCATGGAGTACTGTTGGTGTATCTGTTGATGGGAGGCGTGGAGACGATAGCCGGATGCTGCATAGTCAAAGCCGAAGTTCCAGCCCCAGAGTGTGGCTGTGCTCTCAGGAATTGCACCCTTGCCAAGTTGTGCAAGGATTGCTCTTCTCAGCTCTTCAAGGGAGGTGGGGGAGAGGGCCTGGCTTTGAAAATCTATGTCTATGCCAAGCCCCTGTGCCAGCCGCACAAAGCTTCGCTGATAGTAGAGATGGCGCAGTCCGCCCATGTCCTGTTCTGAGAGTGCCGCAATGGAATAGCGGATGGCATCGTCTCCCATATTAGCGGCATAGTGGCCCCCGGCAATATAGGAATTTCGTCTCAGATATTCATAGACATGGGTCTGCTCATCTTCTCCCCCATATTCTCCAACAATCTCACTTCCCCCCTGAGCCCCTGGCCGTAAAACCATAACCTCTTTATAGCTGTCTGGTAGGGCAGGGTTATTGGCAACCGCCTCAAAGAGGGCATGGTTGTTTATCTGGGCTCGCATTCGTCCCTGGGCATCTTTTTTATAGAGCAGCCCACAGGGGATTCCGTTCTGGTCAAATTCCAGTTGGCAGCAGAGCGTGGCCAGACGGCTCAGATCTTCCGGGTCTGTGGAGGTGGTGGCCAGGGTGAGGTGGAGCGGGGCTGGTAATTTTTCAAAGAGGGAGGGTGCGATTGATTCGTTCTGTAAAATCGTACTCAGTGACAACGGCTCCTTTTCAGGGAGTGCAATCCGTTTGGGATTATTGGCACTGGAGTCGGCCCATTCCTTATCGATAAAGGTAGAACCACGAAAGGGGAGAGGGTTTGGGATTTCAAAGATCCAGTCGGCCCCTTCTACTTGAACGTCCTGTTTCGGATAGTTCTGTTTATTTGAGTAGGGGCTACCGGCAGAATCGTGGCCAAGGATGCAGATAGTGCTGCGGGAGCGAAGGTTTGTGCTGATATATCCGGGTTTGTGAATACCATATTGAAACCGTTGCTCCGGGGTGACGCTGTTTCTGATGTGCATGGGCTGCTCCTCCTGTCCGTATTTGAACGGGCATATTACTTCTTGCAATGCTTCAGGTAAATCACATACTATAAAAACGTGCCACATGCATCTGCAATATAGAAGATAATTCAACTCTAAAAAGAGGAGCATATAATGTCGAAGGCAGATATCGGTTTAATTGGTCTAGCTGTAATGGGGCAGAATCTTGTCCTGAATATCAATGATCACGGATACACCGCTGCGGTGTATAATCGTACCACATCCAAGGTGGATGCCTTTATGGAAGGGCGTGCTAAAGATACTAATATAATCGGCACTCAGTCCATTGAAGAACTGGTGTCCAGCCTGAAATCGCCACGCAGGGTGATGCTCATGGTGAAGGCAGGTTCTGTGGTGGACGCCTTTATTGAAAAGTTGGTTCCCCACCTTGATCAAGGGGATATTATAATTGATGGGGGCAACTCCCTCTATAGCGATACCAACCGCCGTACTGCTTCCCTGGCCGAACAGGGCATACTCTTTATCGGCACCGGAATTTCAGGTGGAGAAGAGGGGGCACGGAAGGGGCCATCCATTATGCCTGGCGGGAATCTTGAGGCCTGGCCCCATGTAAAAGACATCTTTCAGGATATTGCAGCAAAGGTTGATGGCGAGCCCTGCTGTGACTGGGTGGGTGAAGGGGGAGCCGGGCACTTTGTCAAGATGGTCCATAACGGTATCGAGTATGGTGATATGCAGCTCATCTGTGAGGCCT
>CAYWMZ010000579.1:0-1954 GCA_964459485.1 uncultured Desulfocapsa sp.
CATCGTCTGTATCACAGACGATGGTGGCTCAACCGGGGAGCTGCTGAAGGACTTACCCCTGATTGCCCTTGGTGACCTGCGTCATGTACTGCTCTCCTCCATTCAGCTAAAAAGGCTTCAGGAACACTATTCCCTGTCCGAAGGGGAGGCCTTGCAGTGCGTAGCTGTTCTGGCCAAAATCTTTAACCATCGATTTGATAAAAGGCCTGAGAGTTGTGAACAGCTCCTGAACGATTGTGGCCTTGGACGTGGCCGGGGAGGGGGGCTGCCTGACGTTATCCGGCTTATGCTTGAGCGAATAATCGATACCCTCTTTACAGATCCACGACTGACACCAGTACTGGACAGACCCCACTGCCTTGGCAATCTGATTCTGGTTTCATCCATCTATGAGCAGATACCAGGCCATTACAGCAACGATCAACTCCTTAGCGAAGGGGAACTTATGCGCCAGAATATGCATCGGGGGCTGGCGGCTCTGTGTGAGATCCTTGGTGCCGATGAAAAGGCCGTTATGCCCTGCGCCTATGTGCCGGCAGAACTCAGTCTGCGTTATACCAACGGAGTTCAGGTAACAGGGGAACATAAGTCAGGCAATGCCCGGCGTGGCTATCCTGTGGATACGGTGTCCATAAATTTCTGTGCAGAACCTGACGTCAGCCCGGATGTTTTGAGCCTGATTGAAAATGCAGACATTATGATTATGGCACCGGGCAGTCTCTACAGTTCTCTGATCCCGGTGTTTCAGGTACCCAAGATTGCAGCGGCGGTTAAGGCCAATACCATGGCCTTAAAGATACTGGTCTCCAACCTTTGGGTGCAGACCGGGGAGACGGATCTCAGCCTTTCCGAACCGGATCGGAAGTTCCAGCTATCGGACCTCTTAAAGGCCTACGAACATAATATTCCGGGTGGTACTAAGGGGCTTTTTGATAGGGTGCTGTGCCTCTCCCTAAAAGATATCCCCGCAACTGTTCTCCAGCGTTATGCCGTTGAAGGGAAAATTCCCATCTATCTTGATCGTGAACGGGTTCGCGAACAGGGCATAAGTCCCCTCGAATGCAGTATCTATTCGACAACTGCCCTTCGAGAACTTGGGGTTATCCGGCATGACCCCCATCAGTTCGCAACTGTCATTCAGACCCTGTGGGCGATTCATTCAAATAGCGCCGCGCCCTCTTCTTCACCCGATACAGTCAAGAGGGACGGCAAGGGTAATGGGAACTATCGCAAATATCTGACATCAATGGAAATCCCATGCCTGCGCTATCGGAAGATCAAAAAATACCTTTCAGGAATTTCCATCGAACTGGATGGCTCTGCCACGAGGAAAAGTGCGGAGATTCGGAAGACACTCCAGGAAATTCTTTGGACTCATAAAGACATTCCATTGGATCACCTGCGTTTTGTAAAAGGAGTGCAGTGTGTTACAAATGCTCAATGGAAACGTGACCAGAATTGGGATAAGGTTTTTTCTTTTTTTGATCCGGGTGACTGTTTTGTGAAAATTCGCGAGGATCAATTTGAGTCTGACAGTACCCTGGAGGTTGCCTTTCTGGTTGCCCTGGGCCAGGGACTGCTTGGTGATTATGCCGAAAATAAAGGAATATGTGATGTGGAATCGGGTGGTATTTTCCTGGGCAAGGCCTTTCACCTCCAGGTCAAGCCATCTGCTACCAGAACCTGTTATTTTAGTGATCAGGAGCTGAGTCAGTACCTGATGTTGGCCAGGATGCTCCCGAATCCTGCTGATAAGAACCATTTTACCCGGCTAATTCACGGTCAGGAGGGTTTTACCCCGCCGGGCCTCCTTATGGGACTGACCTATGCCTGGTATCTGGATAATCGTTTTGCCTCCCACATTGAGTATAAGATGGCTGTGACCAAGATTGATCACAGCGATCTGCATCAGAGTATTTTGACCAGTGCAACTTAGATTGTCAAAAGAACGTGT
>CAYWMZ010000580.1:0-1951 GCA_964459485.1 uncultured Desulfocapsa sp.
CCGTTATTCTGGAAGACAGTGAGGTAATTGACACCCATAACTTGTCCCTGCCTCTTGAGCGGGAAAAGAAGAGGGCAAGTAGTGACTCACCGGGAAGGGGGCAGGGCAGTTCGCTGGTCGCCCAGGAAAAAGATCTGATCGTAAACGCCCTTGAAGAATCCCTGTGGGTGCAGAAAAATGCAGCCAAAATGCTTGGTATCAGCCCCAGGGCCTTGAACTATAAGGTGAAAAAATTTGGTATTACGCATCCCAACTGGCGGAAACACCGATAAGCAAAATCGCTCCTTCTTTTCCGCTTTGTTGCAACTAAAAACCATCCTGGTTCATTCTGCTTTGCAAAATTTTTCTCTGGCTGGATGAACAGCATTGGCTCTGCTCCTGCGGCTCAGAATTTCAATTGATCTCGATTTTTGTATCCACAAGCCCTTTAATACCAATGAATTATTTAATTCTTTACGGGAGAACTTTATCTCCCTCCTACCGCAATCCCGCAATAAACGGTCCCACAGCCTCTGCTCCTTCACTCTCCACCAGCTGAATGGTGCGTGACCCGATAACCGCTACATCGGCCTTTCCCTGAAGTGCTGCCACATCTTCCCGGCTCTGAATACCAAAGCCCACGGCTATGGGCAGGGGAGTGGCAGTCCGGCACCTGGCCAGATAACTGTCAAAATCATTATTCAAGTCTGATTTCTTTCCGGTGACACCACGTCTTGCAGCACAGTAGATAAATCCGTGTCCATGGCCGGCCAGCACCTGCATCCGGCTATCCGTTGAGGTGGGGGTGTATATCATGATGGGGGCCACCTGGTATTTGTCGGCAAGGGCCAGGAAGGATGCACCCATTTCAGGTGGAAGATCCGGGACAATAAAGCCCTTGATACCAATATCTGCGGCTCGCTGAAAGAAGGCCTCTTCTCCATATTTGAAGATGATATTGTAGTAGGTCATAAAGAGAAAGGGGATCTGGTGTTTCTCCGCCATTTCGGCTGCAAATTGAAAACAATCTTCCACTCTGGTGCCAATGTCCAGGGAGTCTTGATTAGCTTTGAGGATAACGGGGCCATCGGCCATGGGCTCGGAGAAGGGGATCTGCATTTCGATGCAGTCCACTCCGTTGTCCACCATCTGCTGGATTACTTCACGGTTCACATCGAGGGATGGGTAGCCGAGAACGATATGGGTCATCAGGAGGATATCTTTTTTCTGGAGTGCACTGCGTAACTGTTGTTCTAACTGCATAGTATTCGTTCCTGTAACAGGTTATTGATTGCTGTATTCCTGGCCTCGGTCGATGATGAATTGCTTCCAGGACGGGTCTTCAAAGGCGTGGGCAATGGTAAAGATATCCTTGTCACCCCGGCCGGATTGATTGATGATGATGGCCTCATCGTGGCTAAGTTTCCCGGCTTCCCGGAAGGCACCGGCAAAGGCGTGGGAGGATTCAAGGGCCGGAATAATCCCTTCAAGTCTCATGGTAAGATCCAGTGCCTCCATCACTTCATCGTCAGTGGCCGATTCAAAACGTACCTTTTTGTTCTCCCAGAGATCACTGAGAATGGGGGAAACGCCTACATAATCAAGGCCCGCTGCAATGGAGTGAGTCTCTTTCATCTGGCCGTCATCGTTCTGGAGGAACATGGTCTTATAGCCTTGGGCCACACCTGGCGTGGCATCGGGGCTTGCGAGCCGAATGGCATGGGCTCCGCTGTCTGCCCCATGGCCCCCTGCCTCAACTCCAACCAGTTCTACTCCATCTTCATCGAGAAATCGTTTAAAGATCCCCATGGCGTTTGAGCCTCCTCCCACACAGGCGTAGATCTTGGCTGGCATCTTCCCGTGATACTTCATAATCTGTTCGGCGGCCTCTATTCCGATGATGGATTGAAACCAGGAGACCATTTCCGGAAAGGGTGCCGGGCCACAGGCGGTACCAAAGACATAATGGGTA
>CAYWMZ010000581.1:0-1951 GCA_964459485.1 uncultured Desulfocapsa sp.
CAGGTAGTAAAATTTGGTCCTAAAAGCATGATCCTTTTGGATGTGTCTGAACAAAATCTTTATGAAATTCATACTGAACTTGAATTTAGATTTGGTTACAAGAATTATCATGCAATTTTGGGAAATGTGCAGTATCGTCCTGTAGCAGAGGGTATAATAAATATACATAGACCAAATGTAGTAATTCATGCTGCTGCTTATAAACATGTTCCAATGATGGAAACAAATCCATGGGAAGCCATATTCAACAATATTTTTGCAGTTAGGAATCTGATAGAAACATCTATTCGACACAACATTAGCCGTTTTGTCCTTGTCTCAACCGACAAGGCCGTACGCCCTACCAATGTCATGGGAGCCTCAAAACGCCTTACAGAGATGCTAATGATGGCTTATCGCCAAAAATCTATTGGAAATTCAAACACCCTTTTTATGGCCGTTCGCTTTGGGAATGTCCTCGGTTCCTCAGGCTCTGTTATACCGCTTTTTAAACAGCAAATCGCACAAGGTGGCCCGATAACCGTAACTGATCCAGAAATTACCCGCTATTTTATGTCAATTGACGAAGCAGCACAGCTCATCCTTCAGGCTGGTGCCATGGGAACGGGTGGTGAAATTTTCCTTCTCAAAATGGGAGAACCGATCAAAATAGCAAAACTCGCCGAAGATCTAATTAAACTCATGGGACTTGAACCGGACAAAGACATCAAGATCACTTTTTCAGGTCTGCGCCCTGGAGAAAAGCTTTACGAGGAGCTTATAACTGAAGGTGAAGGAATTGTTCCCACTCCCCATGAAAAAATCATGGTTCTCCAGGGCAAGGGCAAATCATATCAGGAAATAGAAGGGGATCTAAAAGAACTGGCAATAGCTGCCAAAGACCACAATGCCCTGGAGATCAAAAACATCCTCCAAAAAATCATCCCGGAATATGTCCCGGATATGACAACTAAATCAATAGTGGATGCGTAAAGAAGTACTAAAATCTATCACCCTCTTCCCCATGAGCTCAGCCTTGATGATATTTTATCCGGTAAAAGTCCTTCGGTACCCAGAAACAAACTCATCGCATCAATTTTTAAAGAAGCTGGGATCATAGAAAAATATGAGATACCCCTGGAAACCGCACCTTTTTTCTCCAAAGAACTGAAAACTTCGGTAAAAACAATTGAGTGCTGGCTCAAACAGTTACGAGAAAGCAAACAAATTGAATTCCGAGGTGCCCCGAAAACTGGAGGATATTATCTTTTGAAGATACCAGGACAAAAAGGATAAAAAAATATACTGCTCAGAACTCCGTATGTACTACCTACTTAATTAACCACCAAAATGGGTGTTTCTACCTATTTACATTCCCCCACTTCTCCCCTATACTCTGCGTTCGTGCCTATCTTGAGTGAAACCCTTGAAATAATAGAATCCTTACCAGTCTAAAATACTGATTTACCGGCTGGCGGAGAAGTCAACGGACTGCGAAGCAGAAGCTGCTTTTCAGTCAAATCCTAAAGATCGGGCGTGTAAGCTACTTAGTTATGTCCTTTTACTCCCTATTCGTAATATGGCTATTTTGAATTGCTGTAAATTGAGTACCAAACTGATCTTCCATGTCAGATGGTACACATTGGATATACTGTCCCCGGAATACATTCCAGAATGACGAAAAAACAAAATAAATCCGCTGCCTGTCCCCATATCTCGAAACGCTTAATCGTTTTCAGTGGGCTTGACTGTGCCGGGAAATCCACCCAGATAGATCTCCTTGAAAAGTACCTGAAAGATGCAGGCCAGACTCCGCAATACCTCTGGACCCGTGGTGGATACACCACCGGTTTCGATGCCCTCAAATCCCTCTTGAGAAAAACTGGTGGTAAAACAGTACCTGCTTCAGGACACAGCAAAGAAAGAGAACAAAAACTGGGTCGTCCTCTGGTCCGAAAGGTTTGGCTGATAC
>CAYWMZ010000582.1:0-1949 GCA_964459485.1 uncultured Desulfocapsa sp.
AAATAAAACACCATGGAGGTGGTCTATCTCGTGTTGTAAGACCACTGCAAAACGATCTTCAACGGTGATCTCCTGGACTTCGCCGTCAATATCCAGGTAGGCAACGGTCACCTTCTGGCTGCGTTTCACGGAGGCGGTGAGATCAAGGACAGAGAGGCAGCCCTCTTCATCCACCTGCTTGCCCTCTTGCTCGGTGATCTCGGGATTGATCATCACCAAGGTCTCTCCACCGTCGTCACCCTGGGAAGAATTGACCACGATAAGCTGGATGGATTCCCCAATCTGGGGTGCAGCCAGGCCAACACCCGGGGCATCGTACATGGTTTCAACCATATCGGTGACAAGGCTTTGCAGTGAGTCGTTAAAGACAGTGATCTCTTTGGCTTTCTGCCGCAGGATAGGATTAGGAAATTTTAGGATAGGGCGCAGGCTCATGGAAATAACGGTAGGTAATGGGGTTCATGTGTAATACGGGCTTCAGTAACCAGGAAAATATACCATACGACGAAGCTTCCCGCATCAACGTTGTCTTTCCATAAGATATGCGCTAAAGTTCTTTCAGTCAATATCCCCCTGCAATCAATATTCTCCAGGAACGAATAGAACCATGACCATCAGCATCATTCTTGCCCTTTTCCTCAGTTATCTTGTGGGTGCCATCCCCTTTGGCCTCCTCTTCAGTCGTGCAGTTGGAAAAGATGTGCGTAAAGAGGGCAGTGGCAATATAGGAGCCACCAATGTAAACCGAGTTCTTGGCAAGAAGCTGGGCATTTTGACCCTGCTCTGTGATGTGGCCAAGGGCTTTATTCCGGTTTACCTGGCAGGCCTCTTTCTGCCTCCTGCCGAAAATCGAATACTTTATATAGGGCTCTGTGGCTTGGCCGGCGTACTTGGCCATATGTTTTCACCCTACCTGAAATTTCAGGGCGGCAAGGGGGTGGCCACGGCCCTTGGGGTCTTTTTGTACTTTTCACCCCTCTCGATTCTTATGGCTCTTGTGCTTTTTATTGCGGTGGTCGCTATCAGTGGTTTTGTCTCAGCCGGTTCACTAGCGGCCTCGGGCCTGATTCCCCTCTTTCTCTGGTATCTTGGAGCCCCGATGGCCACCACTTTGGTTGCCCTGTGCATTGCGCTTCTTATCTGGTGTAAGCACCATTCAAATATCGGAAGATTACTTAAAGGGCAAGAGAAGAGCTGGAAGAAGAAGGTGGACGCATGACCAAATCAGACTGGGAGGAGATCTTCCAGGCCAAAGAGTTGATGGGGCTTGGTGACCGGGCCACTCTTGGCGAGATCAAACGCAGGTATCGCAAACAGTGTAAGGCCAATCACCCGGACCTTGTGGGAGATGATCGGGCCAAGGGTGACCTGATGCGCAAACTGACCCGTGCCTATGATGTCCTGACAAACCACTGCGACCAGTTTAAGATCCCCCTGATCCCTGTGGATGGGGAGACGCTGGACCCGGAAGACTGGTGGATGGATCGCTTTGGCCAGGATCCGCTGTGGGGCAAGCAGAAGAAGTAGGGTTTCGTTTGGTTCTGGGGCGACACCTTAATGAAACGCCCCTTGCGGAGCCACATTCGTGATTTTGTGGGGGCTGGCTTGGGGGAGAACTCTCTCCGGTGCTACCCGATTATACTGTGCATGTTATTATAAATGTGACCTAATTACTCTCTTTTAGTAAGTCTCGTATTTCTGCAAGAAGCACTTCTTCGTTAGAGGGTTTAGGTGGTGCTTTTGGAGCCTGTGCTTCCTTCTTTTTGAACGAATTAATAGCCTTTATAGCCATAAATATCACAAACGCAATAATTGTAAAATCGATTACCCTTTGGAAAAAAATTCCGTAACTGATTACCACAGCAGGAGCTTCCCCAGCTGCCTCTTTAACTACTATAGACAAACTGGAAAAATCGACTCCTCCTAAAAGAACCCCAATTGGTGGCATA
>CAYWMZ010000583.1:0-1948 GCA_964459485.1 uncultured Desulfocapsa sp.
ATCCTGGTTTTACTGGCCTCCGTCTTCTTTTTCAGGGCCAGGAGTCCGGGGCGGTTACTGTCTGCCAGAACTTGTAGCTCGGTTTCCGGGAGGATGGAGGCCAGCGGCGGATCCTCCTCCTGAATGGTACTAATGCAGCCTTCCGTTGCCGATCTGCCAAGCAGGGCCACCAGGGATGCGGTCTTCTGGGCAATTGCATTGGTGACATCGAGCTCCCGATCAAGAAGCCGGGTCAGCTCAAGCTGGGCTAAGAGCACGTCCTGCTGTAATCCTTTGCCTACCTCATACTTGGTACGGGCAGCGGTTACTGTGGCTCGGAGCAATTCCTGGTTGGAGCGGATGGTACTGAGGCTTTTTTGGAGGTAAAAAATGTCCCACCAGGTGAGACGGATATTTTTGGTGAGATTCAGGCGGGCCTCATCCACATCTTTCAGGGCCGCTTCGGCCTCAAGTGTGGCACTCTGTGCTTTGAGACCGAGTTTCCCGGGAAAGGGAAATTTCTGGCTCAGGCCAAGCTGCATCTGGGTCATATTTTCCTGATCCAGCTCAAAGGTGTCGGTGGGAAAGTTGATGGCCCCCAAACTAAGGACTGGATCGGGCAATGCGGCCTGCTGGGACGGGATCCTTGCCAGGGCCTCGTAACGCCTGCTTATTGCAGCCAGGCTGGGATTGTTAGCCAGTGATGCTGTAAGGGCCTGCTGGAGAGAAATTTCCTCACAGTCTTCTGATTTCGTTTGGGCCAGCACCATTTTGGGTGCCAGGAAAAGAGAGGTGCAAAAGAAAAATCCGACCGCAAACTGGAGTGGTTTGCTCCTGATGTTTGCCATGATAGGTCTCCTGTAATAAAGTATGAGGGCTGCGGCTGGAAAGAGTATAAAAGCTCTTTTCAGGGACATGATCCGCAAGCGATCCTCTTGGGTAACTGGTGTGTTTGTTGTCTGTGATCTATTCTCACCTGTGATGATATGGTATTTAATACTCCTTAGCAAGAATATAGGCGGTTTGAAAAAAAATGGTTCCCCCCTGTTTTTTTTTGAAAAGTCATTGTGGTAACCGCTTCCTATGGTGTATTTCAAAAAATATGCCGGTTTGTTTTTTTTCTTGGCCTGGGCTGTTTTTTTATTGCTAATTTGTTGAACTGTCGTTCAAAGAAAATTGGCTGTTGCTCTGGTGGCTGGGCGAGGAGTTTTGGAACTGTACAAAATTTGTACACGTCTTTGTTGCGGGCTGTTCCGGGAGATGGGGATTTGAGAGGGCAGCGAACGACGCTATACTGAAGCCAATAGGGTCATTTCGGGGAGGGGCGTTTTAGGGGATTTGTACTGGTGAATCAGTCCTGGGCTTCCTATCAACGGCCCAGTATGATAGAGTGTCTTTGGTAACTAGTACCTTTGCGAGCGACTCTTTTGTAAAGTATGAAGCGAGATTGTTGATGAATAGGCCATTTTTAAAGAGGAATCATTTTTATCTCACGAGTCTGCATCAGCGAACCATTGTCTTTATTCTGATCCCGATCTTTCTCTTTCTTACCTTTGCTGGGATTTTTGGCTATCGAGCGGTACGGGGAATCCTGTTGGAACAGTGGACAAAGACTGCCATGGCCAACCTTGAACGGGCGGCCCATCAGATAGATATGCAGTTAAAGCAGCCCAAACAGATCCTGATGCTCCTGGAAAACCTGCCGCCAAGGGAGTCTACTGCGGCAATCCACGAGTTTATTGTGGAGCAGCTTGGGCGTATTGATGGTGTTGTAAACGTGAAGGTGGACTGGCCTGAAGATTTGAGTCGGCAGCATGACATGCGATTTATGCGGAATGGCTCTGCTACATTGAAGGACAAGGGGCAACGCTACGGAAATACCAAGTGGATGTTTGAAAATCGGGGACAGACCCTAATAAAAATTGCGTTAAGCGCTCATTCATGATATCAAAACACTATGCCAAGACGA
>CAYWMZ010000584.1:0-1946 GCA_964459485.1 uncultured Desulfocapsa sp.
GGGACTGATTTTAGAGCGTAAAGGGTTGTGAGCAAACTCCCCGAGACGTATGGTAATAAGATCTCGCAGTGGAATAAGCCCCTGCTCTATCAACGACAGATCTTCACTATGCAGAGCGGCTCCCCCTTTCGTACAACAGACACCACACTGACGGCAGGAGGTCTGCTTGCTCTTTATAGTCATGATCATTCTCGTTTATATTTTTAAGGCACTGTTTTACATACGGTAGTACTCCAACGCAGACAGATGCCCCAAGCGTACAAAATTTGTTTTTGCACGCTTACCTCTTCCCGGCACTTTACCTGAAAAAGAACGAATATTAAACAGTTCCAGACATGTCACTTCCCAAAAAAGGATTCATACTTCATATTCAATCTAAAATATGCTATAATTGAAAGGTATTTGCGAATCATTCTCCCCTCATAAAAATGTCTTTTATAAAGTTTGGCAATACCCGACACAATTACCTTCATACCTTTGTTATCAGAAAGGCTTCTAGAAGGATGAAACTGTAGCTTGCAATTTAGGTAAACCTATCTAATGACCAGTAACGCCTCCCACCCAACACCCCTTATCGCCTGCCACGGATGTGATTTTCTCCTCCAAAAAGCAGCTTCCGGTACTGGAAAGAAACTCTACTGTCCACGCTGCAAGACACCACTGTATCAAAAAAAGGTCAATTCAATTAACAGGATTCTGGCAATTACTATTAGTGGCCTTATGGTCTACTTCCCCGCAATTTTTTATCCCCTGTTAGGCCTTAACAGCCTGGGTATTTGCCAGCAGGGATCTATCTTTGATGCCTTTCTCAGTTTTTACCATCAACAGTTCTACTTTGTAGCGGTTATCCTCTTTCTCACTAGTATCCTCTTTCCTCTGCTGAAGCTATGTCTTCTCCTCTCCGTGGCCCTGCAACTCAAGTTCAGACGTTACAGCAGATCCCTGGCCTTTTTATTTCGAACGGCAAACAGCCTTGATGAATGGGGAATGCCGGATGTCTATCTCCTGGCAATTTTCATTAGTATCATCAAAATCAGTAGTATAGCCACCATCCAGTACAACAGCGGATTTTTCTGTTTTCTTTTTCTGGTCATTTTGACTCGGGCCACAGTCTCGGCCCTGGATAGAGATCTCTTTTGGAGTCAAATTGAAAAACTGGAATTGGAATCCACCCAAATGATGTCACAATGAAAAACCACACAAATACAGTACAGACAGCAAAGGCCGCCGGATTAATACTCTGCCACGACTGTGAAAAGCTTATCGATTGTGCTGATATGCCACCGGACGGCTATCTCTCCTGCCCCCGCTGCCACGCCGATATACACTTCAGGAAGCCCCACTCCATTGCCAGAACCTGGGCCCTTATCATCACCTCAGCCATCCTGCTAATCCCCGCAAATTTTCTCCCCATTATGCGGGTCAACTTTTTGGGTACCAGCAAATACTCCACCATCATGGATGGTATTATCTACTTCTTCCATGAAAAAGAGTACGGTATCGGACTGATTATTTTTGTGGCATCCATCCTGGTTCCCCTGTTTAAAATAATTGGTATGAGTATCATTCTCCTCTCCATTCGTTTTAAGTGGAAAGGCTGGCTGGTTCATAAGAGCGCCATGTTTCGGTTTATCGAATTTATCGGGCGCTGGTCTATGCTGGATATTTTTGTTATCGCTCTCATGTCAACCCTGGTAGATTTTGGGTTTTTCACCTCCACCCAGGCAGCCCCTGCGGCAAGCTACTTTACCGCAGTGGTTCTCTGTACCATGTTTGCAGCCCTCACCTTTGACACCAGGCTCCTGTGGGACGCCTGAAAACTCAACCTACACACGACCATGGAATCACCTGTTATTAAAATAAAAAAAGGAATCTCGCCCATCTGGATTCTCCCCATTGTTGCACTCCTTATGGGTGCCTGGCTCCTCTATAAAGATTATCAAGAT
>CAYWMZ010000585.1:0-1941 GCA_964459485.1 uncultured Desulfocapsa sp.
TATTCCAGCCATCTCCCTTATGTCTTTTTCTATTTTGTCCTTTTCTTCTTCGGGCTTGCCGCAATAATCACAGCAGCTGGCCGCTACCTCCTCAACTGGAGCCTGAATATTCAACTTGCTGTCTTTCTGGCGGCCTCATTGATCTCCCTCTTTGGTCTGCGCAGCTTGATAAAAAAGGTACTGATGGGTGACAAGATAGATCAAGGTGAAGATTCCATTCTGGCCAAAGGTGGCGAACACTGTGTTGTCTCCGTAGCCATTACCCCGCCGGGAGAAGGTCAGGTTAAATTTGCAGGAACATTCTGGCGAGCCGAGGCCGATGAGCCCATAGAAGAGGGTACAGTCGTTGAAGTTGTGCAGCAGAAAGACCTGCTCATCCGTGTAAAAAGAGTTCAGCTCTAATTCAACCAACAGGAGTTATCAGTTATGGAAACATTTGCAGCCTTAGGAATTCTCATTGCATTTATGGTGGTGGTGCTTATCAAGACTGCCGTGGTTGTCCCACAACGGATGGAGTATGTGATTGAACGCCTGGGGAAATACAGAGGAACCATTCAGGCAGGATTCCATATCCTGATACCCTTTTTTGATAACATAGCCTACAGGAGAACACTTAAGGAAGAACCCATTGATATTGCGGCCCAGACCTGTATCACCGCCGACAATGTCACCCTCGAGATAGATGGTGTCCTGTACCTTCAGGTTATTGACACCAAAAAATCGGCCTACGGTATTGATAACTACAATTTTGCCGTAGCCCAGCTCGCTCAGACCAGCCTCCGTTCTGCAATCGGTAAGATTGACCTTGATAAGACCTTTGAGGCCAGAGAGACCCTGAACGGCCAGGTGGTAATGGCCCTGGATGAGGCCGCCATCAACTGGGGGGTCAAGGTTCTGCGCTATGAGATCAAGGATATCCAGCCACCGCGTACGGTACTCGAGGCCATGGAAAAACAGATGAAGGCAGAACGGGAAAAAAGGGCCGAGATTGCCCGCTCCGAAGGGGATAAACAGGCAACCATCAACCGCGCCGAAGGAAACCGGGCCGAGGCCATCGCCAAGTCTGAGGGTGAGAAGATGAAACGTATCAATGAAGCAGAAGGAAAGGCTCGGGAGATCACCATGGTAGCCCAGGCCACCGCCGAAGGTATCCGCAAGGTGGCTGAGGCCCTGAACGGGCCGGGTGGTACCGAGGCTGCGAATCTGGATATCGCCAGAAGTTACATTGCCCAGTTTGGCAACCTGGCCAAAGAGAACAACACCATGATACTCCCGGCCAATTTGACCGACGTTGCCGCCATGGTCACCACGGCCATGTCCACAATCAAGCAGACCCAGCGACCCACAGCACCAAAAAAACAGGTGCAACGAAAACCCAGTGGCACAACACGACCGGTGTCCCCTCGGGTTTAGCTGAGAAGGGAGAAAATAACCGGAGGATGACGAGTGTTAAAGAGAGGATTTACTCGTCATTCTCTGTGGATTTTTTCACTCACACTCATGCTGAAAATGGAAAAAACAGTGGTGTCAAAATAACTAAGGGAGACATACCTTATTTCTTTCTTCTTTTGGACTTCTTATCCCGATTTTTATCCCGAATAAAGAGTTGAATGGGTACTTTATCAAGTCCCAGTCCATCACGGAAACGATTTGTAAGATAACGCTCATAGGAGAAATGAACCCCCTTGGCACTGTTGCTCATAATCACAAACTTGGGCGGGCGGCTCCCCACCTGGGAGGTATAATAAAATTTCAGACGTTTATTTTTGTAGATGGGCGGCGAATGATCCTCCACCGCATCTTGGAGTAGTCTGTTCAGGGCAGAAGTTGGAAAGACAGAGGTAAACTGCCGATACACGGCACCAATGGTGGGGAAGAGTCGCTTTATGCCATATCCGGTAAGGGCTGAGGCGGTGAGCAGCGGGGCAAAGCCCACAAAGG
>CAYWMZ010000586.1:0-1927 GCA_964459485.1 uncultured Desulfocapsa sp.
GGTGACTACGGCAACAACACCGAGACCGTCGTGCCCGTGCCGGGCGTCGACTCGATCGAGATGCTGAAGATATTCGCTGCCAAAGCCGGCGTTTTTATCGTGAGCTTGCTTGGAGTTCCCGTTCATGGAGAAGGGTTCAATATCACCATTCCAGCAGGGCAGCTTCTTGTCGGTAACCCTTGTTCAGGATTACGTTCTTTAATTGCGTTTCTTGCCCTTGGTTCTGTGTTTGCTTATATGGCTCCCCTCACAACCACAAGAAAATGGTTCCTTTTTCTCCTGTCGATCCCCATTGCACTGCTGTCCAATATTGTTCGGGTTCCTATTCTTATCCTTGTTTCCCATTACTGGGGGCTTGAAGCTGCGGCTCCGGACACACTGGTGCATACTGGTTCCGGCGTACTTGTTTTCATTCTGGGTTTTCTTCTTCTTCTCTTTGCAGCTAAGGTACTTGAATGGCGAACTTGAAGCTACGGTATTTGATTGTGGTCATATTGTTGATTGTCACAACTACGGTGGTATCAGCACTACAATATGATTCATCAGCAGACGATACTACTGGTTTTGTCGACCTGCAAAAAATTCCTATGCAGGTTGGCAACTGGAATGGTCAGGATCTTCATCTTGATGAAAGTGTATATGAAATTCTGGAAACAAGGGCAATAATTCATCGTAATTATACGGACAACCTGGGGCACACTATTCTCCTGTCCATTGTCTATTACCATGATACGAAAGTTGATTTTCATGCCCCGGAGGCCTGTCTGGGTGGGAGAGGGCAGCGTACTTCAAAAAAAGTGAAAGATTTAGAGCTATATGTAAATAATCGCAAATTTCCCCTTGAAGTAGCAGAGATTATAGCGACAAATGATAATTCCTATGGAATATCCTACTATTTTTACAAGGCAGGATCCTTTCTGGGACAGAATTATATACAAATGCGTTTAAATCTCGCTAAAAACAGCATTCTGTCAGGTGATAAAAGTGGTGCTCTAATTCGTTTCTCCGGGAATTATCTCAATGAAGATGAGCAGCAGGAAATGGAGAAAACAATGCAGTTGTTAATGCAGGAAATCCTGCCGGCCATTACCGGATAAGCTCAGCCTGCCTGGCTCAGGGATACCGTCACGAGTTATCAAAAACTTGCAATTATCGTGTTTCCCGGCTACATGGTATATTTTCATTTTCTATTTATTGTAGCGATGTTATCAGCTTGTCAGCTGAACTTTGTATCTCAACAAAACTTGCCCCCCCAAAAAAATTAAACTCTTACGTTGATGACACAGGGAGTAAGTAAAAGTTCACTAAGGTATCAATCTTGGCTAAACTTTTACGGGAGTAAACTATATGAACGTTGATCATGTAGGAATTGTGGTGAAATCCCTTGAAAAAGCAATTGGCTATTGGTGTGAAGTCTTTGGGTATAAACAGGCAACCAAAATTGTGAAAAATACGCGCCAGAAGGTCTGGGTCGTCTTTATGCACAAGGAAAGCTCTTTACCCATTAAGCTGATCGCACCAGTTGATAAAACATCTCCGATTTATCGTTTTTCCCAAAAAGGCGGGGGAATGCACCACCTCTGTTTTTCCTGTGATGAGTTGAACCAGGAATTGTCACGATTGCAGAATCTAGGACTCCGCATGTTGACAGAACCAGAGCCGGGTGAAGCCTTTCAGGGAGAAAACATTGCCTTCCTGCATGCTCGTCATCTCGGGAATATGGAATTGATTGATACAGAAAAGCGATGCTTTCTTGAGACATCGGAAAAGGAAGACAATAAAGGGTAAGATGTCAGAAGGAAGCAGCAGTAAAATAGTTTCTCATAGCACGATCTATCTGGCCGGTAGTATTTTGCAGCGATGCGTTAGTTTCATCATGCTGCCGATTTATACACGCTTTTTGACACCGGCAGATTATGGCACTATC
>CAYWMZ010000587.1:0-1917 GCA_964459485.1 uncultured Desulfocapsa sp.
AGAGAGCCGCTCCACACCCTACTGAAATCTTTTCTGCGGGAAGATATTGGCAACGGTGATCTCATTAGTGAATCCCTGTTTCGGCAGGGAGAACAGGGCGAGGCACGCCTTGTGGCACGGGAGTCTTTTGTAGTAGCTGGGGCCGGTGCCGTGGCGGCCGAGGTCTTTATGCTCCAGAACCCGGAAATTACCTGCGAGGCTGCCGCAGAAGATGGTGCGAAGGTAACAGCCGGAGAGTCTCTTCTCACCGTAAAGGGGCCTGTCCTTGATCTGTTGAAGGCCGAACGGGTGGCACTGAACCTCCTGCAACGTCTCTCGGGGATAGCCACCATCACGGCATCCTTTGTTGCTGCGGTACAGGAGTATCCGGTACGCATCACTGATACCCGGAAGACAACTCCCGGCCTGCGTATCCTTGAAAAATATGCAGTGCGGGCGGGTGGGGGCTATAATCACCGTTTTAACCTGAGTGATGGTGTTCTGGTTAAAGATAATCACATTGCTGCCTGTGGTTCCCTCACAAAGGCGGTTCAGATTCTCCGTGCTCGAATTCCCCACACCATTAAGATTGAAGTTGAGACTGATACCCTAGATCAGGTGCGTGAATGTGTGGTGTGTGGTGCAGATATCATTATGCTTGATAATATGGACTGTGAGACCATGGCACAGGCCGTGGCCATGATCAATGGCAAGGCCTTGGTGGAGGCCTCTGGCGGAGTGAATATCCATAGCGTTGCAGCCATTGCCGCCACCGGAGTGGATATCGTCTCTGTGGGTGGCCTCACCCATTCCGCCCCTTCCTGTGATATCGGAATGGATTGGCAAATCGGTTGAAATCCCGCCTCATTTCCAGCAACATCCCTGTATAATAGAAAAATTCTTGATTCTTTATGGGAAAATGTGCCATACTGAGAAAGTATAATGGTAAAAAATGGGTTTTTTCCATTCCCAAGTTAAAAAATATAATAAACTCTGCAGTGAAGGTGCAAAAATATGCGTTGTCCAAAATGTGGTTTCATCTCATTTGATCATATGGAAACCTGTCTGAAATGCAACAAAGGTATTTCGGGCGGGTCAGCAGCCCAGGGCACGACCTATCATGCAGCGGCGCCAGCATTTCTGCGCGTACCCGAGAAAAATAGTGTAGGGCCTGAATTTGAAGAGGAAGAGGGCATAACCTTTGCCCCTGATGATGATTCCTCTGATGAGAGTTATGATTTCGCTGATCCCGATCTGGACGTTTTAGTTGATGATGGGGATGATGACGATACAGCGACCATCACCTTTAGCGATTCTGAGACCGATGAATTTCAGCTAGATGCAGGCAGTCTAGGGGATGAGGGGGGCGGAGAAGAAGAGGGTGACTTTGAATTTGACCTTGATGATGATATGGATTTTTCCGATGAGTCAGAAACGGCTGTTCCGACACTTGATGTCTCGGGAGAACTTGCCGATATCTCGGATCTTGCGCCTCCTGCATCAGCTGCAGAAGATGGCCCCGTTGCAGCTGTCTCCGATGACCTGAGTCTGGATCTGGATATGGACATGGATTCTGACCTTGAGCTCGGCGGTTTGGATCTGGATCTTGGCCTGGGCGATGACGAGAGTGCCCTCGACACCGACCTTTCCCTGTCACTGGATGATATAGATCTGTCCTCAGGAGATATTGTAGCAGAGAACAGTGATCTGGACGATTTGAGCATGGATCTGGACCTTGGCGGAATGGATGACAGTCCCGCAGTTGAAAAGGAAAAGGCCCCTGGCAGCCTGGATGGAATATCCCTTTCACTCGATTAAGCTGCGATACAAGAAAATCAGTTGACACCGGCCCAAATGTTCAGTAAATAACAGCGCACAGAAGGTGCCGGGATAGCTCAGTCGGTAGAGCAACGGACTGAAAATCCGTGTGTCCCTGGT
>CAYWMZ010000588.1:0-1911 GCA_964459485.1 uncultured Desulfocapsa sp.
CCAAAGCTGGTTCTGGGCATATTGGCAGCAGTTTTAGCAGTATGGATATTTTTTCATGGCTGCATCTGAATGTTCTCCAAGATGAGGATACTTTTTTTTCATCCAAAGGGCATGATGCGCCAGGTCTCTATTCCGTTTTGATAGGACTTGGAAAACTTGATTATGAAAATATTCATAGATTACGCCGTCTTAATGGGTTGCCCGGTCACCCGGATGTCGGCTCTCCGTGTATGGTGACTAATACCGGTTCATTGGGCATGGGTATCTCAAAGGCCAAGGGCATGGCCAGAGCTAATCGTCTTGATGGCAAGTCGGGGCGTTTTTATGTAGTCACGGGTGATGGTGAATTACAGGAAGGCCAGTTTTGGGAGTCACTGCCTGGGGCGGTAAATGGCAAATTTGACGAGATTACGGTAATTGTAGATCATAATAAAATCCAATCGGATACTTGGGTTAAAAATGTAAGTGATCTCGGTGAATTGCAAATTAAGTTTGAAAGTTACGGTTGGCATGTTCAGCGTTGTGATGGTCATAATCTGGAAGAATTAGCCGCAGCAATTAATTGCGTAAAGGGAGTCAGGGGAATACCGCAGATAATTATCGCTGATACCATTAAGGGCTGTGGCGTTTCATTTATGGAATCGATTAATATGTCTGGAGGTGAGGAGTTTTACGCTTTCCATAGTGGTGCGCCTTCGCCCAAACACTACAAACAAGCAGTACAAGAGCTAACCGAAAAGGCTAATGATTTGTTGTTTAAGACTGGAATTGCGCCTCTTGAACTCGAGGGAGTGGAACGAGAGGAAATGTTAGCACCAGCCGATAATCTCCAAAGATTAATTCCGGTATACGAAAACGCTTTGCTTGAGGCAGGTAAGAGGAGAGACGATCTGGTGGTGCTGGATGCTGATCTGATGATTGACTGCGGATTGTTGAGTTTTCGTAATGCCTGTCCTGATAGATTTATTGAGTGCGGAATTGCCGAGCAGGATATGGTTTCCCAGGCTGGTGCCATGGCTCTTAAAGGTAAGGTGCCGATTGTTCATAGCTTTGCCTGTTTTCTTGCTGCCAGGGCTAATGAGCAGATATTCAATAACGCCTCTGAACGGACAAAATGTATCTATGTTGGTTCTCTTGCGGGTATTTTGCCGGCGGGCCCTGGACATTCTCACCAGATGGTCAGGGATATTTCTGTGCTTGGTAGTATATCCGGCCTGACTTTACTTGAACCATCCTGTGAAGCGGAAGTGAGAATGGTACTTGAATATGCCGTTGATTCCAATCCCTTCAGTACATACATTCGCCTTGTTTCCATACCCTATGAAGTACCTTTCGAGCTACCGGAAAAGTACAAGTTAGAAGAGGGAAAGGGGGTGGCAATAACTGAAGGGGAAGATGCTATTATCTTTGCCTATGGCCCAGTCATGTTATCTGAAGCCTATAAGGCAGCAAAAAATATAAAACAGAAAAATGGGTTTGGTATAAAGGTCGTCAATTTGCCTTGGTTGAATAATATCGATGTGAACTGGCTACAGTCCATAATCGGTGATGTTAAGCACGTTTTTACTCTTGATAACCATTTGCTTGATGGTGGGCAGGGAGAGCGTATTGGGTGTATTTGGGCGGAGTTGGGGAGCTCTGGCGAGGTTCGTTTTACAAGATTAGGCTTAAAAGATATCCCAAGGTGTGGGCAAAATAACGAAGTTTTAGCATATCACGGCCTTGATGGTGTAGCCATAGAAAAGACAATTCTAAGGAAGATGGATATATGAAAGCAGTAATTTTGGCGGGTGGGCTTGGAACCAGAATTTCGGAGGAAACCCACCTCAAACCTAAACCCATGGTCGAAATTGGTGGCAAACCAATTATTTGGCATATTATGAAGATTTACTCTGCCTATGGAGTAAAGGA
>CAYWMZ010000589.1:0-1898 GCA_964459485.1 uncultured Desulfocapsa sp.
GCAGTCAAAGAGAAGATGGAAGAACTTAAAGTACGCTTCCCTGCTGGCGTACACGATTACATCCCCTGCGACACCACCCTCTTTGTGGAAGTGGCTATCAATAATGTAGTTGAAACCCTGATCATTGCCGTAATCCTGGTGGTGCTTACCATACTTCTTTTTCTTGGTTCCATACGCCCCACCATCATTGCTCTCATTGCCATTCCCGTATCCCTTATTGGCACCTTTGCTGTCCTCCAGGTTGCTGGCTTTTCTATCAACTTTCTTACCCTTTTCGGGCTCATCCTGGCCATTGGAATCGTGGTGGACGATGTCATTCTGGTTGTGGAAAATGTGGAACGTATCGCTGGGGAAGAACCGGATCTGACCATTCCTCAAGTCGTTAAAAAAGCGATGATTCAACTGATCGGTCCCATTATCGCAACTACGCTAGTGCTTGTTGCTGTTTTTGTGCCGGTTTCTCTGATGCCTGGCCTCACCGGTTCCATCTACCGTCAGTTTGCCCTGACCATCTGTTTTTCGGTTATTATCTCCTCTATAAATTCATTATCCCTCTCCCCGGCCCTTGCGGCCATACTGATTAAACGGTCCAAAGCAGGGAGCCAGAAATTTATTCTCTTTCGCTGGTTTGACACCTTTTTTGACAAATCCACCATCATATATCTGGCAATAGTAGAGTTTCTGATCAGGATCAGATATCTAGTGGTCCCAATCTTTTTTGGCCTCTTAGCTATCACCTACAGCCTCTACACTATGGTCCCGTCAGGCTTTATCCCCGAGGAAGATAAAGGTGCCCTCATGGTTATGTTCAACCTTAAACCCGGATCTTCCATTGAAAAGACCGCTGCCGTCCGTAGAGAGTTTGAAGATCTGGTTCTTGCCATTCCCGGCATAAAAGACCTGGTTATCATCGACGGTTTCAATATTCTCACTTCTAGTCTTGATTCTTCAGCAGGAGCTGGATTTGTGTCCCTTACACCCTGGGAGGAGCGGAACACCCCTGAGCTTCAGGTCAATGCCATCATCAAGGCCATCAATGTCCGAGGACAGGCCATAACCGATGCCCGGGTTGTTGCATTTAATGTTCCCGGCATTCCCGGACTTGGAACTGTGGGCGGCTTTGATTTCAGGCTCCAGGACTACCTCGCAGGAGATCTGAATACCTTTGTCAACTATTCAGGAAAGCTTATCGCCGAGGCCAATAAGGATCCACGGATTGGAATGGCCTACACCACCTACGCCCCCAACTATCCCATGCTGGCAATCGATGTTGACAGGCGTAAGGCCGCAGCCCTTGGCGTTGAAATGTCTGAACTGTACTCCACCATGCAGGCCTATTTTGGATCATACTATGTCAATGATTTCTCAAAATTTGGCAAGGTATACCGGGTTTTTGTCCAGGCTGACAAGAATTTCAGAAGTGAAATACGAGATATCGACAAACTCTTTGTAAAAAACTATCAGGGAAATATGGTTCCTCTCTCCGCACTGATCAGTGTAAAATTTGAGACCGGCCCCCAGAATCTTACCCATTATAACATGTACCGTTCCATCACTATAAATGGCAGTGCAGCCCCCGGTTACAGTTCCGGCCAGGCCATGGATGCCATGAGTGAGATTGCAGAACGAGTCCTGCCTGCCGCTAAGACCTTTGGCTTTGACTGGTCCGGGATGTCCTATCAGGAAATTCTGGCCGGCAATATGACCATCTATGTTTTCAGCTTTGCGATTCTCACCGTCTACCTCTTTCTCTGTGCCCAGTTTGAGAGTTGGGTACTGCCGATTATGATCCTGATTCCCGTTCCCCTTGTGATGCTAGGCGCCGTTGTGGCACAACTTCTCACGGGAATAGAAAATAATCTCTTTGCCCAGGTGGGGATGATCCTCCTCATCGGAAT
>CAYWMZ010000590.1:0-1897 GCA_964459485.1 uncultured Desulfocapsa sp.
GCTGGTAGGCCTTAGCCCCGATAATGCTACTCACATGGCCGGGACAGAGAAGGCCGTCTATCTGTAACTCTGGATCATCAAGCAGGGCCAGCAGGGGAGGAGGCATCACCTTGTGGGTGGAATAGACGCTAAAATTGTCGATATTCTGATTTTTGGCAGCCAGAATGGTGGCTGCAATGCCGGGTGTGGTGGTCTCAAAACCCACACCCAGAAAAATTATCTGCTGCTCAGGGTATTTTCGGGCAAGCTCCAGACTGTCCATGGGAGAATAGACAATATCCACCAAGGCCCCTTCTGAAGAGGCATTGGCAAGGGAAAAACCGTTGCTGCCGGGAACCCGGAACAGATCTCCAAACAAGGCAATACGGGTATTGTCCCGCCGAGCCAGAGCAATAATTGCATCAATGTGGGAGGCCGAGGTCACGCACACCGGACATCCGGGGCCGGAAATCAGTTGTAAGCCTTCAGGAAGCAGTGTTCGCAGTCCGCTACGAAAGATGGACATGGTATGGGTACCGCAGACCTCCATCACTCGAAAAGACCTTGTGACACTGTTAGCCAATTCTTTCAATAACGGCTCAACCAGTGCCCGATCCCGAAACTCATCAAGATACTTCATACACCACCTGCTGCATCCTCACTCTCCAGCTTCTCGGCCATCTCCTGCATGAGGCGGAGGTTGATCTCTGCCTCTTTTGGATCCAGAGTATGGATGGCAAAACCGGCATGGATGATCAGATAGTCACCCAGCTCCGGCCAGTGATCCACGATATCCAGGCGGGTCTCCTTTCTGATCCCATCCATATCCACCACGGCAATCTGTCCAGAGAGAAAATCATCGGGTTCACCCCGGATCTCAATCACCTTCATGGGAACTGCAAGACACATGCGCCAACCCTCCTATAACCGCCTGCCCAAGAGCTATACCGCCATCATTCACCGTTATTTCCTCTCCTGTATAGACAATCATATCTCTCTGCTCCAAAAGTATAAACAGCCCCCTTAACAGGAGGCTGTTCTGCATACAGCCACCGGTGAGCACCACTCGTGTCAAACCGGTCTGCTCCGAACTTCTGACCACAAAATCCGCCAGAATCCGAATCAGACAGCAATGAAAATCCAGGGCAATGGCCCCCTTTTCCTTGGCGGCTGCCAACTGCTCCAACACTCGCCCAGTCAACTGCTGTTGCTGCAACACCTGCCGTCCCTCATACTCAATGATATCCCCTTCATAGTCACACTCTGCAAGCAAGGTGGCCAAATCCCCATCCCCCAAAACGCCCCTGGCAAGGGCCTCCAGCTCCATGGCGGCCTGCCCTTCGTAATCGGCAAGCAGACAGATCCCGAGCAGAGCTGCAATCCCGTCAAAGAAACGGCCGCAACTGGTGCTTGCCGGACAGTTAAAACCCTGTTCCATCATTTGCCACAGGGCCGCCTGTTTCTGCATCTCAACCAGTTGCAAGCTTGGGCTTTCCTGCCCCAGACCACGGAGTAGCGAGAGACCCATACGCCACGGTTCCAGGGCGGCCCTATCACCACCCGGCAGCTGCATGGTGGCCAATGAGCCAATGCGTTTATAGCTGTGACAATCCGCCTCCAGAAGCTCTCCACCCCAGATACTGTTATCATCGCCAAGGCCGGTACCGTCGAGAACCAGGGCCAGAACCTTTTCAGTGATGCCATGTTCGACCAGCACCGCCACCGCATGGGCATGGTGATGCTGAACCCTGTACAGGGGCAATCCCAACTCCCTGGCGTAGCGACTGCTCAAATAATCGGGGTGTAAATCGCAAATCGCAACCAAGGGCTGCACCTGAAGTAACCTCTTTGAATGGTATATGCTTTCTTCAAAGAATTCCAGTGATTCCAGATTAAAAAGATCACCTATATGCTGACT
>CAYWMZ010000591.1:0-1894 GCA_964459485.1 uncultured Desulfocapsa sp.
AAAATCCTTTACGGCTGGAGTCAAATTCCAGGGGGGCCAGGAGCCGATCCCGCATATAGCTGATATCACGGTGGGCAGTGGCCCGGGAGAGCTCAAACTCTTCCATAAGGGTCTGGGCATTGGGGAAGCTGTTGCGTTTTAGTCTCTGGTGGAAGCTGTAGATACGTTCGAGGCGGCTCATGGAGAGGCTATCTCGGTTTACGCCGGTGTTTAACAGGGAGTATTTTTAATTGTTCCCGATATTTGGCAACGGTACGGCGGGCAATCTTGATATTGTTTTCCCCAAGTTTTAAGGAAATAGAATTGTCGCTGAGGGGTTTGTAGGGGTCTTCTTCCTGAATCATCTTACGGATTCGTTCCCGAATGGATTCGGCGGCCAGTGATTCTTCACCCTGTCTGGGGATGGCGGTGGAGAAGAAGTACTTTAGTTCGTAGATGCCGAGCGGGGTGTGTACATACTTGTTTGAGGTGACCCGGCTGATGGTGGACTCATGCATCTCGATATCTTCGGCCACGTCCCGCAGGATCAAGGGCCGAAGCCGGGTGGCACCATGCTCAAAAAAATCGGCCTGGAACTTAAGGATACTCTCCATAACCTTGAATATAGTGCGTTGGCGCTGGTGCAGTGATTTTATAAACCAGCCGGCATCTTTAAGCTTTTCACGAATATAGGTCTTTGATTTTTTCTCAACCGTATCTTCCTTGTCCTGCAACAGCTCCTGGAGCTGGGAGGAGAGTTTGAGGTTGGGGATATCTTCCTCATTGAGGTGGATCACAAACTCCCCGTCAATCTTACGCACATAGACATCCGGCACCACATAGTTGGTGGTCTCGGTGCTGTAGGGCAGGCCGGGATAGGGCGTGAGTTCGGAGGTGATAAACTCGATGGCCTTGATGATTTCATTGCGTTTGCGGCCCGTGGCCCGGGAGATCGCCTTATAGTTACGGGTTTGCATCAGGTTGAGGTGGTTCTTTACGATGTTTGCCGACAGTGAATCCTCCATCCCTAAGCGTTCCAACTGGAGGTAGAGTGATTCCGCAACATCCCGGGCCGCAATGCCAGGGGGGTCAAGATCCTGGATTAGCTCCAGGATGTATTCTGCGGAGTCATGGTCACAATGCGTGGTCTCCATTACCTCTTCCAGAGTGCATTCCAGAAAGCCATAGCGGTTCAAATTGCCGGCGATAAAGAGGGCTACGTCCCATTCGTCCGGGTCAAGGTCGGCATGGGCCAATTGCCATTGGAGATAGGCTAGCAGCCCCGGTTTTTCAGAGATAAAATCAAACTGGCTGGGGGCATCGGCTGGCGGAGTCTCTTTGGAAAAAGAGACGTTACTGTCAAAGGTGTTGGCGTAATCTTCCCAGTTGGTCTCAGGGATAGTGCCTTCTGCCCGAATCTGTTCGGTGTGATCCTGCTCCTGTTTGTCAGCAACGTTCTGCTCTACGGTGGAGGAGAGGCTGTGGGGATTTTCCTTGGGCTCGAGTTTGCCGTTATCTTCTTCCAAGCCGGGGTTTTGTTCGATCTCGGCCTGGAGTGCATCGCCAAGTTCGAGACGATTCATCTGTAGCAGCTTGATGGCAAGACGCAACTGGGGTGTCATTACCAGTTTCTGGGAGAGTTTTAGCTGCTGTCTAAGTTCAAGGGCCATTTATTGTCCGGCTTCTGGTTTACATTGAAAAGTTTTCGCCAAGGTACATCTTGCGGGCCACTTCACTTTCGATAATATCATCGGCCACACCGCTGGTGAGGATCTGTCCGGCATTCATGATGTAGGCAAAGTCACACACCTGCAGGGTCTCCCGCACATTGTGATCTGATATCAGAACTCCCAGCCCCTTGTCTTTAAGGGCAAAGATGATCTTCTGAAGATCGGCCACGGCCAGGGGGTCTATC
>CAYWMZ010000592.1:0-1892 GCA_964459485.1 uncultured Desulfocapsa sp.
GTACCCCGTTTCACATAGAGGACACCAACGCCTTTGGCCGCATGAAGCTTATGGCCGGAAAGGGATAAACAATCGATATCAAGCTCGCTGAGCTTTATGGGAATCTTGCCCACCGCCTGAACGGCATCGGTGTGAAACAACACCCCTCGTTCCTTGGCCATGGTTGCCATCTTTTCCACCGGAAAGATGACTCCTGTCTCGTTATTAGCCCACATAACCGATACTATTGCGGTGTCGTCGGCTAAGGCCTCCTGATATTTCTCAATATCAAGGGTTCCGTCAGATTCCACCATGAGACGGGTCACTTTGTACTTATGCCCGGTGAGTCTGCCGAGATTTTCACAGAGATTCTTGATTGCCGGATGTTCTACCCGGGTGGTAATAATGTGGCGTTTCTCTGGGAATGCCTGTAGGGCTGAGAGGACGGCAGTGGAATCACTCTCCGTTCCGCAGCTGTTGAAGATGATCTCTGAGGTCTCAGCTCCTAGGAGTGTTGCCACTTCCTGCCTGGCGCCCTCAACTGCTGCCCCCACCTGGCCGCCAAAGTTGTGCATACTTGAAGGATTACCATAACATTCTGTTAAAAAAGGCATCATAGCATCCACCACCTCAGGAGCTACCCTGGTTGTGGCGTTGTTATCCATATATATTACGTTTTGGTCATCACAATTCATTATTTTGCTTCCTCCACAATCAGTGAATCAAGTACAAGCTCACGCAACTTCTTCTCCACATACTCCTTCAAGGTGGTTTGCGACTTGGCACAACTGGTACAAGCCCCCCGCAGGGAGACCATCACAAAATCACCGTCCACATCCACGAGTTCTATATCACCACCATCTTTTTTTAAGGCCGGTCTGATTTCACGCTCAAGAGCTGCCTCTATATTCTTGATCTTCTGGAGGGTCGTCATGCGTTTGGGGCCTTTGGCCTCCACAGGTACCACGGGGATGCCGCTGATAGTGGTCTGCAAAATCTCACGCAGTTTGTCTTCACACTTGCCACATCCGCCGCCGGCCTTGGTGAAGTTGGTGATCTCTTCAACGGAGCGGAGGTTCGATTCGTTGATGGCACGAATCACCTCAAAATCGGTGACTCCAAAACACTCACACACCACCTCGCCTTCTGCCATGGGCAGGATAACCCCGCGATAATCGGCAATGGCAGCCTCTAAGGCCTCTCGTCCCATAACAGAACAATGCATCTTCTCTTTGGGCAGGCCACCTAAAAAATCAGCGATATCATCATTGGTCACCTTCTCGGCCTCAGAGACTGTCATCCCTGTCACCATTATGGTCAGAGCCGAGGATGAAGCGATGGCTGAGGCGCAACCAAAGGTCTTGAACTTGGCATCCACAATCCGTTCATCATCATCGATCTTCAGGGTCAGCTTCAGGGCATCCCCACAGGCCAGGGATCCCACGTCTCCGGTGCCACTGGGGCTTTCAATTTCCCCAACATTTTGGGGCTTTAAAAAGTGCTCCTGAACCTTCTCTGTATATTCCCACATGATCTCACTCCTCAAGTATTCTTTGTCTAGGTATACGGCAATCCATCGTACGGACTGGAAATGGTTTTTTGATAGTTCAGCTACTCTAATACCAGACAGCCAAAAATCAATGAGGAAAATAGAGCTGTTCTGAGGCCCCCTATAAAAGGCCGATCTCCTCCAGCATGGCCCGGGCCGCAGCAACCAGCGCCTCTGTACCACTCTTGGTACGGGACTCCACATAAAAACGAACCTTCGGCTCTGTCCCCGAAGGCCTGATCATCAGCCAGGAACCATCTTCAAAAATCATCTTGCGACCGTCGATGTCAATCACCTGAGCTATACGCTGGCTCAAATTTCCAACCTGAACATCAAGTAGAAATACTCCCATTGCAAGTGGAAA
>CAYWMZ010000593.1:0-1886 GCA_964459485.1 uncultured Desulfocapsa sp.
CATCTCATGGACGCGACTAAACTAGATTTCAAAAGCGCCTACTTTGAGAGGCATGGTAAAGAGGCTTAAGGGAGACATCGGCTTTCCTGAGACCAGAAGTGCCGCAGAGCTAGGTTCCATAGACGACCCCCTTCTCACCGCCATTAATGCGGCCTGTACCGCAAAGATGCTGCACACCCTTGGCATCAATTACAACCTAGCCCCGGTGGTTGACCTCAATACATTCCCGGACAACCCTGTTATCGGAAAGATCCATCGGAGTTTTTCTAAAGATCCTGACTGCGTAGTCCGACATGCCAAAATCTGGATCCGAGAACATAAAAAATACAATATCCTCTCCTGCCTCAAACACTTTCCAGGACACGGTAGTTCCCTAACTGACTCCCACCTGGGATTCACAGACATCACTACCAGCTGGCAGAAATCCGAGCTCCAGCCCTTTAAACAGCTGATACATCCAGCTCCTCCTGGCCCTGCCGCCCCCAGCGTAATGCTAGGCCACCTCTTCCACAGGGATCTAGATCCCCTCTATCCTACCAGTCTCTCGCACCGAGTGGTCACCGGATTACTGCGAAATGAACTTGCTTTTCAAGGGGTGGTTATCAGCGATGACCTTCAGATGAAAGCCCTAACAGACAAGTATGGTCTTGAAGAATCTGTATGTCTGGCCCTTGCCGCAGGAGTGGATATGCTTATTGTGGGAAATAATCTTGAGTATGATCCCGATTTTCTGGAACGTGTTATTCCTGCAGTTCTTCATGCAATCCAGGATGGCAGGATCAGCGAGGCCAGGATCAATGCTGCATGGCAGCGGGTAACCGCAATGAAACAACAACTTTAGGGACAGCCCACATGGAACAGTACCGCGCAGAATCGCACACTCCGGTTATCGGCTATGTATTATGGATTTTTGGATTTCTGGGGGCACATCGATTTTACTACGGTAAGCCGATCTCAGGCACTCTGTATTTTTTCACATTTGGCCTCTTTTTTATCGGCTGGATAGTGGATCTGTTTCTTATCCCCGCCATGAGTCGCGAAGCCTCCATCAGATTCCAGGAAGGTCCCGTTGACTACAATGTGGCCTGGATACTCCTCACCTTTCTCGGCATCTTTGGAATCCACAGACTCTACATGGGGAAATGGATAACGGCAATCCTCTACTTCATCACCGGCGGCTTCTTTCTCGTCGGGATTATTTACGATTTCTGGACTCTGAATGAACAGATCTCCATTGCCAACCACCGCTAGCTAAAAGAATACAACCGAAACGCTGCTGCACCGCTTAAGATATTTATCCCCTCTCCAGCAAAGGTGTCCCGCCCTATGCTTCATCCAGAACCGAACGTACCAGAGATGCCAGTTTCTGAAGGGTCACCGGCTTTGTAAACCAGGCCGCAAAGCCTTCGTCCCGTAATTTTTCTTCCGATAATTTTGCCCCGTATCCTGAACAGAGTATAACGGGAATTTCGGGACGTATTTCCTTGATCTCAGCACAGAGCTCCACACCCGTTTGAAAGGGCATGGTCAAATCGGTGATCAACAGATCGAACAGGTACGGATTTTCCCGAAAAAGCGTTAAGGCCTCACGGGCAGAGGAGCTGGTACTAACCTTGTAGCCCAGCGTCTCCAAGATTTTCTGGGTTACCCGAAGGACGGTGACTTCATCATCCACAACCAGAATCTGTTCAGTGCCGGCAATTCTTGACACCTGTTCCTCCCCCACCTGTCCGGCGCTCTGTTCAGGCATCACCCTGGGGAAAAAGAGACGGAACATGGCTCCTTGTCCCACCTCACTCTGCAACTCAATACGGCCTCCGCACTTGTTTACGATCCCGTGGACGGTGGCCAGGCCCATTCCGGTTCCATGTTCCTTCTCTTTGGTG
>CAYWMZ010000594.1:0-1885 GCA_964459485.1 uncultured Desulfocapsa sp.
GGGGGCTCGCTGATGGTGGAGAATATAGACGATTACGCAAGCCTGCCAGAACTTTCCGGTGTCTTTGTGGGGCAGTCAAGCCTTGATCCCGTAACATTTGCCGAGATCTGTAACAAGGTGGGCGCTCAGCTCTAAGGGCCCCCACACGTTCTTTAGTACAATAGTGATAAGGTTTACGGTTATTTCTTTTTTTTCTTCGGGATGAGGGCGGAGGCCACAAATCCTGCTGAGTAGATTCCCGCTGCCACAAGTCCGATAATCCCAAGTATTCCTAAAAAACCCTGTTTTTTCGCCAGAGAATCAGCCAGGATCAGGATGGAAGAGCCCACAATCAGGGCCGAGATAATCATGGAGATCCCCATGAGCCGACTGGACATATCCATCTTGTCGGCCAGGTGCTCGATACGCTTCATCTCAAGGTTCAGGGTCAGGCGGTTATGGCGTACCTGATCCATGATACGCTGAATATTGAGGGGCAGATTTTCGATAAGCTCAAGGTAGTCGTTTATACTCTTCTGCATGCGCTCACGCAGTGCCGTGAATCCGTAGCGTTTGGTGACAACCTCCCGGATCTGTGGTTCCACATGGGCCAGAACATTAAAGGATGGATCAAAGTGTTCAGCCACCCCTTCAATGGTGGTAAGGGCCTTGGTGAGTAGGATAAGGTCGCTGGGACAGACGATTTGGTAGCGTTGCAGCATGGCAAAAAAGTCGGAGAGCAGCTTGCTGATGTCCAGTTGCTTCAAGTCGGCATCCTGAAATGAGGCAGTCATTGTTCCTGCATCGCTGCGGAAGTCTCTGCGGTCGGTGATCGCAGGATCAACATCAGTGAGTTCAACCACCACCCGGCACAACTTGTCTATATCTCCTTGAATAATGGCTGCAACGAGATCAATAAGCTGCTCTGCCGTCTTTTTGTCCAGATGGCCAGTCATGCCGCAGTCAATAAAGCAGAGTCTCTGTCCGCTCAGGAGGAAGATGTTTCCAGGGTGAGGATCGGCATGGAAGAATCCATATTTGAGACACTGTTTGAAGACGGCATCCGTTCCATTGGCCACAATCTTTCTACGTTTTTCGGGGCTCAGGCTTGCTGGGTCGACACTGGACAACGGGCGTCCCTGTATCTCCTCCAGAGTCAGGACAGAACGAGTGGAGGCCTCGCTGTAGACCCTGGGGAAGCTGATGTTGGGATCTTGTTCAAAGTAGCGCCGTAACTTGTTGGTGGCCTGGGCCTCTTGCAGAAAATTCATCTCCTTGCTGATTTCACGGGAGAACTCTGTGGCAACGGCTACGGGACTGTAGCCCAGGTTGGAGAAGTAGTCTTCCACAAACTGGGCCAGCCATTCCAGTAAGGCCATATCGTCTTCCACAAGACTGCGAGTCCCGGGGCGAAGAACTTTCAGTACCACGGCCTCCCCTCCTATAAGGGTGGCGCGGTGAACCTGGGCCATTGATGCTGCGGCCAGGGGCGTCTCTTCAATTGCGGAGAAGAGTTGGTGCAGGCGATTGGGAAATTCCCGGATGAGAATCTTCTCAATATCTCTAAATGGTACCTGGCCACAGTTATCTTGGAGATGCCTGAACTCTTCGGCCCATTCCCTGGGGATCAGGTCGGGGCGGGTGGCAAGTATCTGGCCGAGTTTGATATAGGTGGGGCCAAGTTCTTCTAAGACATGACGCATCCGCAAGGGACGGGTGGAGACGATATCTTCCTGGGGGTGTTCTGGTGCCGAATTCTCTTTATGCCAGCCACTAAATCTGTCAAGCCCTAGATCGACAACAATTTCTTTGAATCCGAATTTGGAGAGGACTTTCAGGATTTTTGTAAGCCGTTTAGTGCTCTGAATGGTTTTTTTTATACGGGTGACCTTCATTGTAAGCTGCG
>CAYWMZ010000595.1:0-1880 GCA_964459485.1 uncultured Desulfocapsa sp.
CGGGAGCAGCCTCATCCAGCCACTCCATGAAACCCTTTTTGTAGACGGCCCGCAGCCCATTCACATACCAGGAGACCAGACGCAGTACATTATCCCTTTTAACAGTGTTTTTGATCTTTCTCGGGGTAACACTGATCTTGGGACAGGCATCTCCCAAAACACAGCGGTCACAATGCGGCCCAACAGGCCTGCACGTCCCCTGGCCGAATGCCACCAGCAGGGAATTCACCGGAATCCAATACTTTTCCGGGAGTTTTTTACGAAGGGCCATCTCAGTCTGTTCAGGTGTTTTGGTCTTCACATAGCCCCAGATATTCATAATGCGGTGTACATGAGTATCTACACAGATTGCCGGAATTCCGAAGGCCTGAGCCAGAACTAGATTGGCCGTCTTCCTGCCCACTCCTGGCAGGGACAGCAGCCCCTCCATAGTAGCCGGAATCTGTGAATCAAAATCGTTTATAAGCTTTATCGGCAGCGCAGCCAGATACCTGGCCTTATTCTTATAGAAGCCCACAGGATAAATAATTTTCTGGAGTGTTTTCTCATCAAGTGCCGCCAATCCTGCAATGGAGCCAGCATCCTTAAAGAGGCGCCCGGATGCCTTTGCCGTCACCTCATCCTTGGTTCTAGCAGAGAGGATGGTGGCCACCAGTACCTTAAAGGGATCCTTGGTCTGCACGGCTATCAGATCAACCACAGGAACCTGATAGCTCTTCACCTCTTCCTCAAGGCTTGCCAGAAATGTATCTATATTAATTGTCATCGTTATCCTTTCATAGAGAGTTTCGCAGCTGCCTGTTTTCCTGTTTGCATAGTGATCCAGCTATGGTTACAATGCTACGCTATGAATAGAGCTGACCATTTTTCTCCACTTCCAGCCACAAAAAAAGAGTGTCTTGCCCGAGGCTGGGACGAAATTGATATCGTCCTAATCACGGGGGACGCCTATGTGGATCATCCCTCATTTGGCGTCGCCCTCATAGGACGTCTTCTTGAGAGTCGCGGCTATCGAGTAGCGGTGCTGGCCCAACCCCGATATCAGAATAATGCAGACTTTCAAATTTTTGGCAAACCCCGCCTCTTCTTCGGGATCAGTGGTGGTAACCTGGACTCCATTGTGGCCAACTATACGGGAAATGGAAAAGTCCGTGAAAAAGACGCCTACTCCCCACACGGCAATCCCTGGTTTGGTAAAAAAAGAGAAAAAAATTCGAGACGCAGGCCGGATCGGGCCTCCATGCTCTATGCCAATCTGGCCCGCTCGGCCTATAAGGATGTTCCCATAATTCTTGGCGGGGTTGAGGCCTCTCTACGTCGCTTTGTCCACTACGACTACAAACAAAAAAAACTGCGCGGTTCCCTGCTCAGTGATGCCAAGGCGGATCTTCTGGTCTATGGCATGGGGGAAAAGGCCGTAATCGAGATTGCAACACGCCTGGAACAGGGGCTGGGGCTGTCAGGAATTACAGGAACCTGCCAACGACTGAGCGAGAAACTCTACAGCGAATATCAGAGTGAAGCCCAGGCAGAACAGCAGATATTACCCTCTTGGGAGGATATTGCCAAAGACAAGGCCCTGTTTCTGACGGCTGAAAAAGGAGTGGATGCCCAGGCCAGAAGTTATGCCCCAAAGGAGCTGATCCAGAAACAGCAGAGTTCATGGATTATCCAGTATCCCCAGCCGCCACAGCTTTCCCAAAGGGAGATGGACACCCTTTATGAACTGCCCTTTACTCGACAAGAGCATCCGGCATTTCCCAATGTCCCGGCTGCCAGAATGATCCAGCACTCCCTTACCACGGTGCGCGGCTGTTCTGGGAACTGCTCATTCTGTGCCATCACCAGACATCAGGGACCGGCCATCACCAGTCGCAGCC
>CAYWMZ010000596.1:0-1879 GCA_964459485.1 uncultured Desulfocapsa sp.
ATAAGGATCGCTTGCAGGAGTTTTGTTTTTTCGTTTTTCTTGTCCTTCGGGGGGGTGACAATTTTACCGAATCTGCTTTGTTATCAAGAAGTGGTCCCATGGATCAAACGTGTTGGCCTGTTCGTGATTGTGGACGTGAAGAATAACTTGTCATTTCATTGTCTGATGTTGCCAGACGCATTTGACTCGCCCAGCCAAGGATGGCCGATGGTCTATCGCTTTGGCGAAAAATCAGTGCATTGTGGCAACTGGGCTTTATGCGAGCCCATCAGGTTATGAGCTTTCAGTTTTATTTGACTTGTTTTGCAAAAAAATCTGGTTACTTTTTCGTCCTCCAACCTTGATTCCTTGTTTCCCATACCATACCCTAATTCTAGGGTGCCTGTTCTCTGCCGGATGACACGGTTATGCCGTGCGCCGTGGTTCAGGAAGGGCCGCGGCAAACGGCTCTCTTCTCCGGAATGCATGGCATACGCTCCGATCCGGAGGCTCGAGCAGATCCCGGTGACGGCGCCCATAAGCTGATGAAAGGCTGGCCGGAAACAGAAACTGATTTTCGGTACGGCCCCTGGTATGTATGGAAACATGGGAGATTTGGGATGTTCAAACGCTACAGGCTCACCTGGATGGGATTTGTTGTCGCTGTCCTGGTCGGTGTACTCTCCAACCTGTTTGATCTTGATCCTTTTGATAACCTGGTTCATCTGTTTCATTCCGTGGAACAGTATGAAATAGACGAGATCTTCATTGCCGCGGTTATTTTTCTTATTTTCCTTGTCACGGACCTGATCCTGCGCCAGAGGGACCAGAAGGTGGAGATGGAAAAAGTGAAGGTCTATCGGGCCATGCTCTCTTCGGCGCATCATATCCTCAATAATTTTCTCAATCAGATGCAGCTCTTTAAAATGACCGCCGACAGTACCCCCGGATTTGACGAGGATGTCCTGGCCCTGTACAACTCCATCATCGAGGAGGCCACCCAGCAGATTGAGGCACTGAGTAATGTCAGCGAGATCAGCGAGACTGCCATTCAGAAATCCGTGATGCCGAAAACCATGCAGGAGAGCCAGGATAGCTGAAACCACAGCGCATACCTGAAGGCAGAAGAACGAATCACGGGGTTCATCACTCTGTGATTTCGCGATCCGCCTGCCTGGCACTCCCTGCAACCTGTTTGAACCTCCTGCCCTGCAGGTTGCCTTCGGAGTCTGCATGTACCTTCCCTCTCATTTCCTCCCTATATCCACCGGAAGAACAGGGTGTTGAGAAACCCTGTTCCTGCAAGTTTCTGGTTGCCCTGCCAAGGAATCGCGGATACACTGACCAATGCCTTGATGCATTTCTTTTTGATCGGATTCAAGGCACACGGGGTGCCTGTGACGGCTTACCTGTTTTCCAGTCGCACGACGGCATATTGTCGTACGCCATCAGATTCACCGCATCATCTACAGGAAGGAGAACCATGGCCTATCATCCGAAGATCAATGCAGTTGTATTAGGGATCATGCTTTTTCTGCTGGTACCGTTCACCGTCAGTGCCGCGGAGAAGTCCGCCCGGGTGGACCCGACCGCAGACAAGATTCTGAGGCAGATGAGCGAATATCTGAAGGCCTGCAACCATGTTACTGTCCGGGCCGAGACGTCCTATGAGTCCATTCTCGATTCAGGCCAGAAACTGACCTATATGAACCAGGTGGATATCTCCGTGAAACGCCCGGCGCGGCTGTATATCCACCGCACCGGCATGATACGGGATCAGGAGACGTTCTATGATGGAAAAACCCTGACCCTGTATGGCAGAAACAAGAAAATGTACGCCCGTTCCAAGGTTCCTTCCAGCCTGGACCGGATGCTTGATTATGCGACTGAAGTGCTCAAT
>CAYWMZ010000597.1:0-1872 GCA_964459485.1 uncultured Desulfocapsa sp.
CGGCTTTAAACGCGATGAAATTACACCTGTGTCACTACAGGACAAGGTTGCCGGTTTTGCAGACATGTACAGGGCGCCGGTATATATTCTTGGTTACAAATTTAACAGATGGATACGATCTAACTTTTTTATAATGACCTTCAAGAATTATAAGAAGCTTGGTGGGCTTGTATTTCCGCTTTCCCCTGAAGAAATATTTGGCGCTAACATCAAGCAATTCTTTTCCGAGACTCTTGATATGTCAGATAATTACAAGGGGTATCTGAAAAAGTGGTTGTTTGGGGAAGAGCAAAGTTACGATGAGTACACTGGTAAATGGCATAATGCGGCGGAGGTTACTCCTGATAATTTTGAATATTTCAAGAAGAAAGCCAGGGCGGTACTCTCAGAACAATTTTTAAGTGTGAAGATTAACAATAATGGTCTTGGCATCCTGGATATCAAGAGGCACGTCCCAAGGGCATACCACATGTAGGAAAGTATAATCAGAGGGTTGTGTAAAAGTGTGCATTACACAAAATGCTATTCACTAAATGATTCTGTGCCAGTTATTCTTGAAGAAGGTTCATCAAGTTTTCGTTTTTCTATAACGAGTACACTGTCATAATAGTGCATGGAATAAGTGGACCTGGTGAAGTCGGAAACACGAAAACTCTCGTTGTCCTTTGAGTGCCACGCGTTCAGACCGTCAATCAAATCCTTGCTAAATTCTACAAAACTGAACCGATTTTTATAGCCACCTCCGTACTCTTTCCAATAACTTGTATGCAAATCCTCACACAAATATACTCCGTCTTCGGATATGTGTGGGTATAATTCCGTCAACGTAGTTATTTGTTGATTCATCATATGGCCGCCATCATCTATCAGAATATCGATTTTCGGCAATTCTGTTATTAAGGATCTAAGGAATTGCCTGTCATTCTGATCACCAATAAATATTTTTACTCTGTCCTCCTCAAGTTCTTTGCATCGAGGGTTTTTATCTACGCCATATATTTTTGCGGTTTCGCCAAAATAGTGTTTCCACATCTGTAAAGAACCGCCATGAAAGACGCCAATCTCCAGTATATTGACACGACGATTTCTAAACCGTTGAAAGTGTCTTTCATAAATTTCGAAATAATGGGGCCATTTATCAATCAGCCGGCCTTCATTATTTTCAAAATAGTCTGTTAAATCTCCCATGGCTTTTTGTAATCCTTTTCGAGTTAAATGTGTTTAACAAGTGATGGGTAGGGTAACTCACTTCCGTTATAGTGGTCTTTCGTCAGCTGCTTGCCGAAATTTATCGATACAGTAGTCATAGATCAGGTAGTCAAGGGTATTTTTCTCTCTGAATCTCTCCAGACAATCCGCTGAAATATTTCTCATGTCCGTATTTTTGTCCTTGTTGGTACTGTTTTTCCATGGCAGTACTACCCGGGGTGTACCCAGCATATCGGCCAGTATATCCAGACTGGCCTGCCCTTCTTCAAGGATGCCAATAAAAAAATACCGGTCTATGATCTCCTGGTAGTTGTCGCTTGTTGCCGGGAATCTGTCGGCAATGTAGTTGGGTCGGGATAGCAGGTGATCTTCGATATCGCGGGCATTGCTGACATTGTTTTCCCTTTCGTAGCGGTACAGCGAGAGCTTGACCTGCAACGGATCTCTCATAAAGGTGATGACCCGGAACCTGTTGGATGTAAACATCTCGGGGTATCTCTGGTGAAGGTGGTTGCCCTCCAGCTCAAAGTGGCCACAGAGGCAATGTGCGGAGCGAAGCAAGCCAGTGTTGAGCTTTTTCGGGTAGTAGCCAGTCCATCCGGAGCCGTAGTCGGGCACCATCATGAACCAGTTAGCCAGTGCATCCAGTATGCTGGTGCCACC
>CAYWMZ010000598.1:0-1865 GCA_964459485.1 uncultured Desulfocapsa sp.
AGATTGTTAATGCAGCAGGAGAAGGTGCCACCGCCGTACTTGCCGCCGAACAGTATCTTGTCAATCTTAAATGAGTAGCCCTATTATGATGTCCCGTGTCAATGAAGCCCGTTGCCCCGTTTCCACTTGGAACGTTGCCATCAACTTGCTCCTGATTTTTGCACTGCTTCTTTCACTTGGAGGATGCGCTCAGGTTAAATCCCTTTTCGGGAACGATGATGAAGGAAAAGATGATGGCCACCTCCCTGCTCAGACCCTTGCCGGAACAGGTATAGAGGAATTTTCCAACGGAAATTACTACCAGGCCAGAAAGGCCTTTGATGAGATACTAGACTACTACCCCTTCAGCCCCGAAGCATTACTGGCGCAGTTAAAGAGTGCTGACTGTAATTACTATATGGAGAATTACCAGGAGGCCCTCATGCTCTACCATGAGTTTGAGGAACGGCATCCCACCAATGAGGCAATTCCCTATGTAATGTACCAGGTTGCCATGTCTCATTACCAGCAGATTGACCGCATTGACCGTGACACCAGTGGTGCCGATAATGCCATTAAAGAGTTTTCAAAACTCCTACGAGCCTTCCCAAACTCCCCCTATACCCATGAAGCCAGGGCACGGATACGGGCAGCAAATGAATTCCTGGTAAACCATGAGTATTTTGTTGTGGAGTTTTATCTCAGGACAGAAAAATACGAAGAGGCTCAGGCCAGGCTCCAGTATCTTGTTAGTACCTACCCTGATGCCACCATTACTCCCAAGGCGCGAAAGCTGTTAGCACGGCTGGAAGCGGGAGATCCACCTGGATTCAACCTCTCCTCCTGGTTTAAGGATAGTGTCTTGCCAGATTGGACACTGTTTAGTTCAGATGAAGAAGAGGCCGTTCCGGCCGCAGGGAAATAGAGATGAATTGTTCAGGATTTTTTCTGTTTCTTCTCTAACGTAACCCGATATAAATGCTCCACCTTCTCCCTGGCCCAAGGAGTTCTGCGCAAAAACTTGAGACTGGATTTTAGTGACGGCTTATTTGTAAAACAGTTAATAGGTATCCATGATCCCAGTTTTTCCCAGCCGTACCACTCCACCAGACTGGTCATCATCATCTTCAGAGTTACCCCGTGCAGGGGATTATTGGCCTGTTTTTCAGGCACGGTTTGAAACCAGGGCATACATAAATCCGGGAATCTTGGACTCAAAGGTCATCTCTTCACCACTGAGGGGATGGTTCATGGTGAGCGAGGAGGAGTGAAGCGCTAAGCGTTTTACATTTTTGTCCTTACTGCCGTACTTCTTGTCTCCGGCAACCGGGCATCCCTGTTCAGCAAAATGGACTCGAATCTGGTTCTTGCGACCACTGAGCAGGGCCACCTCGACGAGAGAGTATGCCGCCGACTCCTTCAGCACCTTATAACCTGTCCTTGCCAGCTTTCCCTTTGCGGGATCCTTCACTGAATACATCTTATAGATACTGTTTTCTGCAAGATACGATTCTATCAGCCCCTGCTTCTCCCGCAAATGGCCACAGACAACCGCCATATACGTCTTACTGCAGTTAGGCCACTGATCCTGAAGAAGACGCCTGACCTTATCGCTCTTGGCAAAGACAAGAACCCCGGAAGTGGCCTTGTCGAGACGATGTACAACATAGACCCGGTTTTTGGCCTTGGGGTTTCCCTTGCGAAGATAATCGCCAAGGAGGTAATAGGCTGTATTTTCTTTATCTTTGGCGTTAGCCACAGTGAGCAGGCCGCTGCGCTTATCAACCACTATGAGATCGTGATCCTCGTAGATGACGGGAAGCCCCCTGGGTTGAAATCGCTTTGGAGCCTACGGCTGCATCCCGGACGATCGCAGCCACTCGTAA
>CAYWMZ010000599.1:0-1853 GCA_964459485.1 uncultured Desulfocapsa sp.
CTGGCAATGGCTCCTCGTGAAACACATCCAGGTAGGCCCCTGCAATGTGCCCGCCCTGAATGGCTGCCACCAGGGCATCTTCGTCCACCAGCTTCCCCCTTGAGGTGTTGACAAAGAAACTATCCTGCTTCATATGAGAAAACATCTTCGCATTAAAGAAGTTGTGGCTGGCTCTATTGTAGGGGAGGTGCAGGGAGACAAAATCGGACTGAGCAAGGAGGCCTGGCAGTTGCTCAGGAGTTGCAACCTTATCGGCCTCCGGGGTCTTCTGAATACGAGTTCGCACTGCGGTTATATGCATCCCAAAATGATGCCCGTTTCGGGCCACCGCTCGCCCGATATGGCCAAATCCGATAAGCAGTAAACGTTTCCCTTCAAGGGAGCGCCAGGGGAGTTTCCTGTAGATTTTTTTTTGCTGCTGCTGCTGATAGCGATGAAAACCAAAGTTGAGGCCAATTATGGCCCCCATCACCGTCTCCGCCTGAAATCTGCTGAGCACCCCGGCACAGGTGCTGACCTGACAGGAGAGTTCGGCAAGATCCCCGATATGGTCATGGCCTGCCCCCGCCACCTGCACCCACTGCACACAGGGCTTGCGTACGGCCATACTCTGAACTGCTGTGGAGATGGGATCACAGCGAAAACTGAGCAGGATCTCCGGTTGAAGGGCCGCCATCTGTTTCTCTACTTCGAAGTCACTTCGAGCACTGTGAAAGGCGACTTCTGGAAACCTGTTGCAGAGTGTCTCAAAATAGCGATCCGGTTCATGGTGCAGTACCAGAACAGTTGGCGCCTTCGGCATATCAGTCATCTGCTCCGAATTCAGTTTCGTATCCCACCGTAAACTGCTCATCCAGATCGTTGCGGAGGCCTAGAAAATGCTCATTATTTTTATCAAAGGGACAGTGCGGTATGCTACACAGCTCAAAACCAAACTTTTTGTACAGCTTTGGATTACCAAGGACAAAGATCGTCTGCGAGCGAATCACCTCCTGCCGCAGGGCAAAACGCAGCAGTTCCCCGCCTACGCCCTGTTTCCGGAACCCAGGATTTACTGCAAAGGGTGCCAGATGCAAGCCGCACAGCTCTGTACCTTTGTAGGCATTGGAAAAGGCGATATAGGCGATGGCCTTGCCCGCATGGAGACAGACCCATTCATGTATATCCCGCCCCCGGCGATGAAAGCTCTCCACCAGCTGTACTTCATAGCTGCTGCGGGGGAATGCCTGTCGCAACATCCCCACGGCCTTGGGATAGAGTTCTGTATCCACCTTACGAATCTTCATTTTCCACCACCTCTATACCCTGGGCTCCGATGCGAATAAGCCTCTTTTTATACAGGGCTCCGATGGCCTTCTTGAAGACCTTCTTGCTCACCCCAAATGTTGCGTAGATATCATCAGGCGGACTCTTGTCCGACAGGGGTACACTGCCTCCGTTCTTATTCAGTACCTCCAAAATCTCCCCGGCAATCCCATCCACCTTCTCGTAACCGGCCTGTTGCAGGCGCAGATCTATCTTGGAATCCTCACGAATATGATGGATAAAGCCCCTCACATGACTCCCGAGGGAGATCTTCTGGAACACTTCGTTATTATAGATCATCCCCACATGGGCATGATTTATCACGGCCCGATAGCCAAGATCTGTGTGATCAAAGATCAAAAGATCAACCTCATCCCCCTCCTTGTACCTGGCAGGCGAAAAACCCAGAAACTGATCCAGACGTGAAGAGGCCGTTATCATGTTGGTTTTTTTTGAGAGAAAGAGACGCACCACATAGGATTTACCCACCTCCATGGGGCTGAGTTGTTCACTCTTGGGAACCAGCAGATCATCTTTCATGCCCCAGC
>CAYWMZ010000600.1:0-1850 GCA_964459485.1 uncultured Desulfocapsa sp.
GGAGCGGTCAAGGCCTTTGGCCCGTGGATGAGCATGAACCGGGAATTTGTTGGCTTTATGATGCCACCTGTAACGGATCTGGTCGATATGATTCAGGGATACGGCGTCAACAACAATTCCTTTGTAATTGTCTACGATGAAGGCGTTACACCAAAGGACACGGCCAAAAGTGCCCGCGCCCTGTGGACCCTTCATACCTTGGGTTTTGACAATGTTGCCATTCTCAATGGAGGAATGGCGGCATGGGAGCAGACGGAGAAACCCACCTCAACAGACGCTGCCACCCCCCTTCGCGGTGACTTCAGCGGCAAACTGGTAGCAAACAAGGTGATAACTCTTAATGACGTTAAGAAAAAAATCGGCTCATCCAAGGTCTACTTTGTAGACAACAGGATCGCCGATCACTATTTCGGTCATGAGAAAAACAGCGAGATCAAACGGGCCGGACATATCCCCGGAGCCCTGCTTTGGCCACAATCTTTTATGACCATTGCCGGTGTCGACTTTGCTCCGTCCTATTTCAGGGACAAAAAAGATCTACAGAAGATGGCTAAAGGCATTCACCTGCCGTCCGACAAAAATGTTGAAATCATCACCTACAGTAACCACGGTCTTGCCGCAGCCATGGGTTATTTTGTCCTGCACGATGTGCTTGGCTATAAAAATGTGAAGATTTTTGACGGTTCCATTATTGAAGCTTCAGCTGTAGACGACTTCCCCATGGTCGTCAACAGATGGGGATGGGAAAAATAGTATCTGAAACAGCCTGACGGCTGAATCATTTTTTTCAACCAGAAAAGAGGCGGGATTTCCCGCCTCTTTTTTTATTTTCGTACTACCATCAGCTTTTCAAAATCCGGCTCGGTCATCTCAACTCCCTTCCCATTTGTATCTATTTTTATTTCAACCCTGGCAGAACAACGTACCATAACACAGCTCAATATCCTGTGTTGCTTTGAACACTTCTAACTCCTGGCAATCTACACCCCATCAGTACGCATTTATCCTCCTGGCAGATACCGTTGCCTATATCTTTGAGTTCCGCTTCTCTCCTGTGGCGAAGCTAATCAGGCTTGAGGCAAAGGTTATACTAAAACGAGCCCTATGGTAAAATATATTTTCTCTTGGGCTTCATTGGTTTAGCACTTTATGTTGTGGGCAAATATGCACAGGATTGATCTGATGTTCATGCAGGATACAAATCAACTCAGTAACGGAATGGATTTTACTCTGGGAGTAGGCATTGAAAGAAGTACTCTTGGGTGTTCAGCAGCGAGCAACAGATCGGGCGGAATGGTACCTCGGTCTCCTAGGTTCGTTCCATTGGTCTCAATGGCATAATAGTAATGCTATTTGACAAGGCTCAAGGAAACGGAGCTGGAGTAGATCGTAACTTTGAAGTAAAAAAAACTTTCTGATTACCACTAATCCTCAACATAGCCACTTTTGGGAACGAGCTGTTCGTGTCCATTATTTGGGCATCTGTGGCCTGAACGGCCGCAGCAGAGCCCCCACGGATTGGTTTATTGCGTCCCATATTAATGAAATGGACACGTAATAGCTCCGGTTTAGCAAAGCTGAGTTTCGATGGTAATCAGAAAAAATTTTGAACTGGATAATTTCCCCGGCGACCGCCGGTATTTTCGCAAACTCAACAACCGGAGCCTATCGCAGTCTTTTTTGGTGATCCAACATACCTATTTATGCGTTAATCACGGTGTAGGCAATCAATCCAAGGCTTAATACGGTGGTGGAGTGTAGAATCCATCGACTCAAGGTGGTGGAACTTCTTTTATTTTTATAGGTCTGGTAATAGGCGAAGCCGAGCAGAACGATGGTCGCTACCAGAA
>CAYWMZ010000601.1:0-1840 GCA_964459485.1 uncultured Desulfocapsa sp.
AGTAAGAAAATAGTGGAGACTGGCAGCTTCGATCTTGTCCATATAGATAAGGGATGTGTGATAAATATCCCCCATATTGATCCGATCCAGATTGGTATTTCCGGTATAATTCGGATTGGCCTGGGCCTCTGCTATTTTTATGGGATTTGGATAAAAGGTGTCTCCGGGTACATTGAATATATTAAAAGCACCAAAGACCTGAAGATTGATAAAGCGATTGCCCTGTTTCAGGATATCCCAGCTGATTCCTGCAAAATCCGTATCCTTCAAACCGGCACCCGACTGCTGCAATCCGGCCTCAAAACCGCGGCCGTAGCAAAATCTGATTCTGCCGGTGCCATCAAGACCAAGGGGGGCGCGATAGGCATAGCCCAGCGAAAGCCCGTCAAAGGGGTAATCCATATAGCTGATTGGAGTAGCCATACGTTTATCACTCCCCATGCGTAAGTGCGCTGGAGGGCCGTCGGTGGTGGGACGACGCCCGATGGAAAACCACACGGGAGCACCACCAATATTGTTCCAGTTCAGAAAGGCCCGGTCAACAAGCAATGAGCTGTCTGCTGGAGTTCGGGCACTGGTTCCATCAAAGGATCGAGTGGTTAGAAAGAAGGGGCTGTAAACGGAATCGTCATCTTCCGGGAAGGGAGAAGACTGCATGCCCCAGACCTTATAGCCAACCAGCCGTGCCTTAAACTCCACGTTATCGGTGGCTTTGACTCGCATATTGAGTCGGAATCTGTTGGTATAGAGAGAGTCATTGCCAACTTTATGTTCCGGCTGCATCAGAGCGGTTCCTCCCAATAAGGCCTGACGTGCAGCCACAGTTGGAGCCATGGCCATAAAGCCGTTAAAGGCATTACGAATATCAGTAGGGCTGGAAGCCGCAGTCAATCCAAAGCCCCGCATGGCAACCGCCACTTCCCGGGCATTAAAATAGGCTGGAACATTTGTTGAATTGTAGTCGTACCTGGCACGAAAATCTCCATAGAACTTGATCCGACTGGCAAGATCCCAGCCCTCTGATCGCTCTTCCAGGCTGTCAACCGTATCCATCAGGTCATCAAAATCTTCCTTTTTGACCACCCCCTTTATTGCCTGACTGGCCATGGACTCCTGGAGTTTATTTAACTGCCGGGTCAACTCTTTGATCTGTTGGGCCATTACAGCCGGATCTTCTTCCTGCCCCGCCTGGGCCGACAGGGGAAGTGCCAACATGGCCATCAGGGCCAGTGAGGAAAATTTCTTGAGCATACTCTTTCTCCTTGGAGTAGTTGCGAACATGTCCTTTGGCCCTGTAAATCAGAAACGTTCAGCATAACCATTGCTGCACCCTCCAAAGAAATGAATGTTCATTCTCGCAGAGGGTAGAATAAAATATCAGCCTGTTCAAGGAAAAAAGAGAATGAATGTTCATTTTTTTATTACCAAAATTTTTTCACTCAGGTTTTACAGACAGCCACGCACACTCCCAGACCTCGTCAAGGAGCTCAGACAGAGGAGTATCCAAAACCCCGTGGATACGCATCTGCATCAACCGGGCAGAACAGCCAAAGATAGCCGTTTGGGCAACTATCGGATCCATTTTCCGGATCTCCCCCTTGACAATAGCTTCCTGTAACATCCGAGAGATGAGAACAGCAGGTTCCGCCGAGCAAATAGCCCCCACATCGGAAAATATTTCTCCATGACGGAAGAACAGCACATAATCAACAACCTCGGGATAGTTCTCGGTTTGATAAAAATAGTAGTCGATGATGGCCCGACAGGTCTCTGGCACGGTATCATTTTCAACAATCAATTGCTGAATGCCTATGGTGACATCTGTGAGCAACTCACTGTA
>CAYWMZ010000602.1:0-1835 GCA_964459485.1 uncultured Desulfocapsa sp.
ATCCTGTGATTAAATAAGGATACTTACCTACATCGTGAAAACTGGTACCAGCATTGTTCACCCTGCTCAGAGGAGTGTGTTCCCATGGCTCGAAAAGCAAGCCTGCGTTCAAAAGCAATTATTGTTTTTTTTGTGACCTTGGTTCTTATCCTTGGGGCTCTGTTTGCAAGCCTTGGAAAACTGCGCAGCCAGGTACTTCGTAACGAGGCCCAGGCCGTTGCCGATCAAGTAGTATCGTTCAGATCATGGGTCGCTAGTTCCGGTATGGTCTGGGTCAACAAACTCAGCCCCGAGTTTGATGAATATCTAGCCATACATGAGGCTGGCGGCACCAACTTCTATGGAAAGAATCCGGCACTTGCAACCCGAGAACTGTCCACCATTGCCAACAAAACATCCACCCGCGCCTCTTTTACAGTGACAAGTGATAATGTCCGGCAGGAGGCCAATGCTCCGGACGCCTTTGAGAAGAGGGCCATCGCAAAATTTTCTGCCAACAAAAACACTCCTTTTGTTGATCAGTATGAGGACGACTCCTACCGTTATGCTCGTCCGTTGCTCATTAAAAAAGGCTGTCTGAAGTGCCACGGAGACCCTAAAGATGCCCCTGCCGCCGTCATTGAAAAATATGGCGACCAAAAGGCCTTCCATTACAAGGTAGGTGATATCCGCGGGATCATTTCAGTCACCCTGCCCTCCATTAGTTTTATGGAGGCTTTGCCAACCCTAGCAAACCCATTGTCCCTTGGCGCTATTCTGCTGGCGTTCCTGATTAACTTCTTCTTTACCACCCGGTTAATCTTAAACCGACTCCACAGGTTAACCAAAGACACCAAGGCCATTGTATCTGGCAAACTTGACACGCCACTGCTCTATACCCCGCCTAAGGACTCCAACGATGAGGTCGATCATGTGTATCATTCTGTGGATCTCCTTAAACGCAGTATGGAACTGGTAGTCAGAAAAATCAAGCGGCAGGAATAACACTCCAGAATCAACCTAATGAGCCATGACAGACACAACAGCATCTGATACCGCCCTGCCCAATGGAGGCGATGGAATTATCAATGGTATTTCCATTGCCTCCTTTTTGCAAATGCTGGAACAGGAACGACACAACTGCCGGGTGCAGGTTCATTCCGATGAAAAGCATGGCATCTTATACTTTAAAGAGGGTGATTTAGTCGATGCAGAATTTGAGCATCTTCGAGGGATTGAGGCAGCCTACGCCATCGTTTCCTGGGAAAATTCCAGCATTGCCCTGGCTGAGGCGATATCCCGTACCAGGCGCATCGAACACCCACTGGGGTATATCCTTCTGAATGCGGCCAAACAACAGGATGAACAGAACGAAGAAATGGTAAAACCAGCGATCACCTATATTACCAGCGAGGCTAAAACAGACCAGGAATTCAAAGATACCATTACTGTTCTGTCCAGTATCAACGGAATCCAGTACTTTTATTTACTGAACAAGAAAGGAAAGGTGGTCGCGCATTCAGCCCCTAATCCCGTACTTGGAGAACTGATAATTTATTGTATTATGACCAGTGCTAGTCTTAAAAAATCCTTAAAGACAAAGTCACCCCGTCGCATACATATGCAGATGAAAGACGGCAGCTCACTCCTTATCCTCCCTAAAGCTGGAAAGATACTTGGTCTGGTACTGAACCCGCTGAGTTCTGCATCAGAGATTTCCAGCCAGATAAATTCAGGATTAGCGGCAAAATAGCCAGCCCCCAGACAATACACTCAAAATATGAACACTATTTCCAAAGAATTCTCCATGTTGCCTGGCTTTATTGGTGCCTGTATCTCCGTTCGGGGAGAGGATC
>CAYWMZ010000603.1:0-1830 GCA_964459485.1 uncultured Desulfocapsa sp.
GCTCCATAAAAACAAGTGGCGAACAGGAAAGGGATGGGGCTATGAGGTGGTAGTCCCGCCAGATATGGCACGACTAGAAGGGGAAGAGAAGACTCTGGCCCAGTGGCAGCAGCTGGGATTTAAGCGGCCGGGAGCTCTTCCCTTTCAGGATCTCCAGGAGAAGGCTGAACTCAAGATGATCGGTGGCGATCTGGGCCCCGGGTTCCTTGTGCTTCGCAACTTCTTTGTCTTGAAACGCTACAATAACTCAGATTTTTATGCCCTGGCGGTGGGGCTTTTGGCAGACAGACTGGCAGGGAATAAGGGGATGCAGCAGTCCTGGCCCCGTCCCATAGGATCACTCTCCGTTGAAGAAAAATTTGAACTCCAGGAGCTACTCACCGAGAAAGGAGTCTATTCAGGCGGGGTAGATGGGCGCATTGGTAGTAATACCCGTAAGGGGATTCGTGCCTATCAGATAGAGCAGGGCCTTACGGTCGATGGCCAAGCCTCCCAGGATTTACTGAAAATCCTGAGGAAAAAATAGTTTTCCTTCTGTATCCAAGGCAAATATGACCCTTAGTGCCTGGCTCTCCCTTGCAACAATCTGTATCCTTGGTGCCATGTCACCTGGCCCCAGTCTGGCTGTTGTCCTTAAAAATACCCTGAGCGGTGGCAGGGGGGAGGGGGTGAAAACCGCCCTCGGTCATGGAATTGGGGTCGGAATCTACGCCCTTGCCACGGCCATCGGTTTGAGTGTCATTCTCAACGCTATCCCTCTGTTTTTCGTGATTGTTCAGTTGCTTGGGGCCATTTTTCTCGCCTACCTCGGCTGTCAGGCCATCCTTGGGGCCAAGGGGCTTGTCGAAGCGAACAGTATGGAGGAGAGTAGCCCTCCTACTGTTCACGGATTCCGTTCCGGCTTCTTTATCGCCTTCCTCAACCCCAAGCTGGCCCTGTTCTTTGTTGCCCTCTTTAGTCAATTTGTATCCCCTGGGGCTCTGCTGCCTGAAAAATTGTTTATGGCCCTCACCGCAGCCGGCATTGATACTGTCTGGTACCTGTTGGTCGTGTTGCTTCTGTCCCATTCGGTAATCCTTGCCGGATTGCGCCGTAGGGCCCATCTACTTGAGAGGCTCTTTGGGCTTTTACTGCTGCTCCTTGCAGTCCGGGTGGTAGTGTTGGTGTTTCGCTGACCCGTTGAGGGGCCTTGTCCAGTACAACGTTGGGAATTATTGCGTACCTTTCTTTTGGTTTAAAATCAAAAACTTAAATCCAGAACATCGAAGACAGCCTTACCTCAAATTATAGCTTTTGGAATCGGGAGTATAGATACGTCACAGTGTTTGTCCTTGACAGGCCAGCCCCGAAAGCCATACTCTTTTATCAGAGGGGCTGGAGTCCTGATGTTTGATGAGTTTTTTACAATGGTGAATACAATGAAATGGGTGAAAGAGTATAGTGTTGCGATTCCGATACTTGATGCTCAGCATAAACAACTGTTCCGAATGAGTGATCAACTGGATTCTGATCTGAAGCAGGGCCTGCGATCTGAAGAGATCGAAGAGACCCTGGTTCATATGGGAGAGTATGCGACCAGGCATTTTCAGATGGAAGAAAAGTATATGGAAGAAGTGGACTATCCTGGAATTGATCAGCAGCGGAAGATCCATTGTCAGTTTGCCAAGACCTTTCAAGATATGTATGAAGATTTCAAGGAAAATGGTCTCAGTCAGGAGGTAGTTGAGGCCTTGCGTCGGGATCTGACGAAATGGATTCGTGATCATGTTATTGGTATTGATCAGCAGTTTGGTGAGTATTACAAAAAACGGAAGGGGATACAGGAGTAAG
>CAYWMZ010000604.1:0-1826 GCA_964459485.1 uncultured Desulfocapsa sp.
CGGGCAGATGCGGACGCTTTATGGTGACCACAAGCGTTTTATAGAGACCTATTTTAAGCTCTATGGTGGGGTTCAGGATTTTATGGGATCTGTGGTGGAACAGGCCCGGCTGGACGGCTATGTTACCACCCTGCTCAAACGACGGCGTCTGCTCCCTGAAATCAATGTCAAGAACAAGACTAGGCGGGAGTTTGCAGAACGCACAGCTATCAACACTCCCATACAGGGAACGGCGGCGGATATTATAAAACTTGCCATGATCCGTGTTGTGCCAGCCCTTGAGGAAGCAAAGCTCTCGGCCAGGTTATTATTACAGATCCATGATGAACTGGTATTTGAACTCCCGGAGTCCGAGCTGGACGCTACTCAGGCACTGGTGAAAACAGCCATGGAGGAAGCCTTGCTGCTGGATGTGCCTCTGGTTGTGAATTTTGAAGTGGGGAAAAGTCTGGCAAAAGGCTGATCTTGTGAATGGCAGGAATGCTGAAATGTGGCAATAAAAAAGGCTTGTGATGCGGGTGCAGCACAAGCCTTTTTGTATTATATATCTACCGATTCATGAACGTTCGTGCAGCGGTACAAAGGGACGTCTTTTGACACCGGTATAGATCTGACGTGGTCTTCCAATACGTCGATTTTTTGTGTCGCCCATCATTTCACGCCAGTGGGAGATCCAGCCGGGAAGCCTACCCATGGCAAACATCACGGTGAACATATTGGTGGGAAGTCCCATGGCCCGATAGATGATTCCCGAGTAAAAATCCACATTGGGATAAAGGTTTCTGCTGATAAAGTACTCATCACTCCTGGCGATATCCTCAAGCTGCAGGGCGATATCGAGGAGTGGATCAGCGAAGTCCAGTGCCTTTAAGGTCTGGGCACAGGCACCTTTCAATATGGTGGCCCGAGGATCAAATGTCTTGTAGACCCGGTGCCCGAATCCAGAGAGCAGGAAGGGGTCGTTGGGATCCTTGGCCTTCTTGATATATTTTTCAAAATCGTTGTTGTCACGGTGAATGGCCTCAAGCATCTCGATTACGGCTTGGTTCGCTCCGCCATGGAGCGGTCCCCACAGGGCGCTGATGCCTGCTGAAATAGAGGTGTAAAGGTTGACTCCGGCACTGCCAACCAGCCGTACCGTGGAGGTGGAACAGTTCTGTTCATGGTCGGCATGGAGGATAAGGAGTTTGTTCAGGGTGGCAACTACTTCAGGGTGAACCACATAAGGTTTCACCGGTTTATCAAACATCATGTTCAGGAAATTCCCGCAATAGGAGAGGTCATAGCGTGGATATACCAGGGGATGACCCACTGATTTCTTATAAGAAAAAGCTGCTATGGTTCTAATCTTGGAGAGGAGTCGTGCTGCAATTTCCGGGAGTTCCTCGCAGGAATCATCCTGCATCTCAGGGTAAAAGTTGTGGAGTGTGTTCACCATGGTGGAGAGGATAGCCATGGGGGATGAGTTGGGCGGAAAGTGATCAAAGAAGTGGATCATATCTTCATGGATCAAGGCAAATCGTGACAGGAGTGCTCGGAAATCGTTGAGTTGGGTCTGGGTGGGGAGTTCCCCCATGAGCAGAAGGTAGGCTACTTCCACAAAGGAGCAGTTTTCTGCAAGGGTCTCAATCTCGTAGCCTCGGTAATTTAAGATACCCTTTTCGCCATCGAGAAAGGTGATGTTCGAACTACAGGATCCTGTGTTCATATACCCGGAATCGAGGGTGATGTATCCGGTGTCGTTACGCAGATGGCGGATATCAATGGCCTTGTCGCCTTCAGATCCTTTTACTATTTGTAGCTGATAATCCTTACCTGCTAGGGTC
>CAYWMZ010000605.1:0-1822 GCA_964459485.1 uncultured Desulfocapsa sp.
CTTCACTATTTATTTTCTGTACAATGGTGAACAAACATTCTTCTGCCAATTCATCATCATTATCAAGAAACCCAAGGTAGGAACCGGAGGCAAGGGCAACAGCAGTATTACTTGCACCAGAAATACCCTGGTTTTCTGCGAGAAAATCCACCTTAATTCTCGCATCTCGTGCAGCCCACTTTTGTAAGAGAGGACGAACTTCTTTAGCTGTACTGCAATCATCGACGAGGCACAACTCCCAATGGGGATACGACTGGTAGAGAACCGAACGAATACAATTATTTAAATGCCTGGAAGAGACATTGTAAACGGGGACAACAAGAGAAATCACAGGTTTATCTGGGAGATCTGCCACCTCCTTGTTGGGATACACTCCTTCGTATACCCCAGTGCTGAGGTAATGGGCAATGGCCTTGGATAAGCTGTGCTCAGGCATCAAATATTTATTGCAGTAAAACTCAGGATCAAACCAGCAGCATGGCCGCCCCCCCATCTCTATTCCATATTTCATATAATGGGAAAAAGGATCCGCCCCCTCTTGTACGGTATTACTCTTTGCATAGTAGGCGGGCTTAAAGAGAGGACAGGGACTTTTCCCTTCTGCAATACCAAAACGAAAATAGTGAGATAGAGGCTCTATACCTGACTCCTCAAGACCAGGTGCATTATCATAATAATAGGCCACATCAAAGTAGGGAGACGGCCTACGCTTTTCACTCAGCCCATTGCGAAGAAAATGAAGCAGTGGATGCTCGTTTTCACAAGATATATCCCCGTATTTTTGTGAATAAAACTTTGCATCAAAATAAATAGATGCTACAGAACATTTATCATGCTGTAGATAGTAGAGAATTGGATTTGTGTTGGAAAAATCGTCCACTACTGTGTGAGCAACATAAAAATCGGGATCAAAATATGGACTTATTTTATAAAAGCTGCGCCAGCCTTCAACCAAGAAATGCAGGAGGGGATCATTTCCATTCTTTTGGAACTCGGGAACTTGAGTCAAGTAAAATTGGGTATCAAAAATGGCACTTGGCTGTCTCAATTCGCCATACCCACAAACCATATAATGGAGAAGAGGGTCTATGCGGATCTCACGCACATCTGAATTTGTTCTCTCATAGAACTCAGCATCAAAACATACACTTTTGCGAAGTGCCCTGTAATGGGAGCTACAACAATAGTACCATACCGACATCAGGATGTTTTTAAAGAATTGTCTCATATGTTCAAAATGCCTATGGACATCTATGGCAATGAAGAATATCTGTTATCGGAGGGGACTTTCAGGCAGATAAAATCCCAACTTAACCCCTTAGGCGCAACTGTCGCCTGAGATACTGTAGACCGCCTTCCCCTTGTTGTTTGCTAAGCATTCTAGCGGCTGCCCGTAGTGCCCCGATGGACTCGTACCGTGAAAGGCGTGAAGAAAGGCCCTGTACCTTGCCCTGCTGAAGTTCCACAATCCTGGTTAATGCTTGAGATTCAAGGGCTTTAAAACTCAGCTGTATGGTAATGGTCACAATCTCTTTAAGTTCAGCGGGAGATACATCAAGAAAATATTGTGGATCATCAGTTTCAAAATAACGATCATTACCCACATGGAAAAGAGCATTATCAGAACCCCTTTCAAGTTCTCTTTTTTCTCCACTTTTATTGGTGACACTGATTGTAAATATTTCTACTACTGCGGGAACATCAATGGGATCAAAACGAATTGCAGAAATCGTATCGTATTCATCAAGGGAGAATTGGATTTCTGAAGTACCAGCCTCTACTTTCCGGCTTATACAGGAGTCATCACTTAGCCCATTACCAG
>CAYWMZ010000606.1:0-1815 GCA_964459485.1 uncultured Desulfocapsa sp.
TTCCAAGCATCTGGATGGAGTCCATATCAAAGACGCCCTTGGATCCGGGATGGTTTCCAAACTTTTGATGGTCACCAGTGAGACAGAGGAGGTTTTTCAGACCTAAGGCCTGGGCACCAAGGATATCAGATTGCATACCAATTCGGTTTCTATCCCGACAGGTCATCTGAATTACGGGTTCAAGTCCCTCTTCCTTGGCAATAAGTCCTGCAGCAATGGACGACATGCGAACAATCGCTGTCTGACAATCAGTAATATTAACTGCGTCCACATTGCCTTTCAGGAGTTGCGCCTTTTCACGCACCACCTCGGGATTGCCATTTTTGGGAGGTCCAAGTTCGCCGGTTACAGCGAATGTCCCCTCTTTTAATAATGTTTCAAGATTACTGCCCGATTTCATCGGCTAGACTCCTTCTACCAAAACCTATCTGTAAAGTGACAGTCAAAACAGCGCCGCCACCAAGATCCAAGAATAGTGGTTCTCTCCAAGCAACTACTTATGACCACATCCCTTTCCACTGATACCCTGTCCAGCGGCCCCGACATCAAGATCACGACGCATCTCCATATCAAAGAGCACCCTGTCCTGCTTCTTGTTGATTCCAAGGGCCTCTCGTTTTCCGTCAATGGCCTTGATCATCTTCTGGGCCAGCTTAATGGGATCCTCTTCATAATCCCAACAGGCACCATACTCTTCCTTCATCCCGTCAAGAATAAAGTCGTTCATCTCTTTGGAGCCGGTAACGGGAAGATTCTGGAAGATAACGTGGGCACCAGAAGTAACAAAGTACTGGCCAATGGCAATGGCCTTTTCACTCATCCACAGGGGTGCGGTACCACAGGCAGGAACCTCAGAGATATCCTCTCCAAGACCACCCTCTTTCACGATCTCTGTGAGGGCAATAAGCAGACGGCTGTTGTCCACACAGGATCCAACATGAAGAACTGGTGGCATACCAACGGTCTCGCACACCTCGGCCAGTCCCGCTCCGCAATACTCGGCGGCTGCTTCAGGGCGCATAAGCCCCATACGGCCAAGGGCCTGGGCGGCACAACCGGTGGCAAGTATCAGAACATTGTTTTTAAGGAGTTCGACTGCAATTTTAAAGTGAACATCGTCACTGTGCTTATAGTGTTCACATCCAACCAGAGCACCGATGCCCTTAATACGACCGTTAATGATATTGTCGTTTAGAGGACGGTAGCTCTTACGGAAGCGGCCACCAAGCATATAGTTAATGGTCTCATGACTAAATCCTACAACCACATCGTGCTTATGATCTTTAGGAATATAAAAAGGGCCACGATTCTTGAAATTTTTAATGGCATGGATAAGGATGGCCTTAGCAGAACCAAGGGGGTCTTCTTCCTCAAACTGCATATGGATGGCATCCGGCATCTTGGCACGGTAGTTGGTGGTAATGATATCGGTATGTTTCTCTTTCACCACCTGAGCCACAGACTGCATAACACACTGTACATCAACCACCATGGCCTCAACGGCACCGGTGGCAAGAACCATCTCCTGCTGAATAAAGGATCCGGCAACGGCAATACCACGTCGCATCAGGATCTCATTTCCGGTACAGCAGACACCAGCCAAATTGAGGCCCTTGGCACCAACCTTTTTAACGAGTGCCAGGATCTCAGGATCTTCAGCAGCCAAACAAAGGGACTCTGCAAGAAGGGGCTCATGACCATGGACAGTTACATTGACCTGATCTTCTTTTAAAACGCCAAGATCGATAAGGGCACGTCGTGGCACGGGAGTTCCAAACATGATATCGGTGAGCTCGGTGGAGAGCATGGGAGCAC
>CAYWMZ010000607.1:0-1809 GCA_964459485.1 uncultured Desulfocapsa sp.
CGTTGGAAACAAAGCTGTCGAACTTGGTATGGGAGCTATTATAGCTGCAAATCCAGGATCTGCCGCTATAATAGGCATACTAAAAGAACTTACCCAGTTAGTTGCTGGCCAACTAAAACAAAACAAAGATGATGAGTTGTTTAGAACAGCAGGGACATTTTTACGAGACCATGAAGTTCCTTACCATATCAACAGACTATATACAGGGCTTGGAAATGAATATATTGATCTTTCAATGAAAATCATCCCCCTCAACACTCCAAATGGCCAAGGATCTGAAACAAAACAAATAGCATTGTAAAAAGTTACACATAATCGGGTAGCCGGGGGGATTTCTCCCCCCAAGCCACCACAACACCCCGCATGCGGCTCTACCCCAAGGGCATCTTCCAATGATACTGAATGATACATTGTTAAACATCAGAAATCCTACGAAGGATGCGATGTCGTACAGTACTGAACGCCAAAATTCAGACAAGTCGCAACAGGGCATTAACGATTGCCACAGACACCGTGGTTCCGCCCTTCCGCCCCTGGCAACTGATAAAGGGATAATCCTGTTCCATAAGAATTTCTTTAGATTCACTGGCATTGACAAACCCCACGGGCACCCCGACTATAAGATCAGGGTTGATCCTTCCCTCTCTCATGCCCTCCATAATGGTGATCAAAGCTGTTGGGGCATTACCAATGGCCACGATACCGATGTTTTGACGCATCCCCTCATCTATTGCTGTCTGAGATCTGGTGCGGCCCTTCTCTTTGGCAAGTACGGCCACCTCAGGATCGGCCACCTTACATATAACCTTGCCACCGAGGGGGCTCAGGTAGGATTTGCTGATCCCGGCGGCTGCCATGTTAACGTCGGTCAGGATACTCTTGCCGTTGCGGATGGCCCGAATCCCAGCCGCTATGGCATTTTTTTGGAAATGCAGCAGAGCAGCAAAAGAAAAATCTCCGGTTGCGTGGATAACTCGACGAATGACAGCAAATTCTGAAGGATCTATCGCCTTCTTGCTCAAACCGGTACGCTCCTCAAACTCCTCTTCTATGATACGAAAACTTTCAGCTTCTATTTCCAAGGGTCCAATCTTTGTTATTCTATGCATTTTTTCTCTATGGATTTAGTGGTCTTTTAGGTCAGAACATCAGAATCTTGCAAATGACAATAGAAGGAGTGTATAGCCTCTGCACTCCTCCCGAAGTGCAAGTGGATATAACTCCCCAGTACATTTAGGTGGTAATACCCCTCTGCCCTGCCATCTGGAAGCGTGTAGAGGCTGTTACCTTGCGTTTTGCAGTCCTTGATTTCAGAATAGTGAAACTCATGTCCGTGGAGTTCCCCACCCCTGCTCCCAAAGAAACAGTCGTGCAACAATTGAGGGCGGCGGTATCCTAATCTCGATAGGCGGGATTTCATTCGGATTTGAAGGGGGAAAATTCCAGTCATTGGCCGCGAGACCCCCTCCAGGGTTTCTATCTCTTCACAGAGATACATAAACCCGCCACATTCGCCCACAATACTCCCGCCCTTCTCGGCAAATGTCCTGATATCTGCCAACATGGAACCATTGGAACTGAGCTGATCGGCAAACAATTCCGGATAACCGCCACCCAGGTAGATCCCCTTGCACCCTTTCGGGAGATGATTATCTGAGAGGGGACTAAAAAAAACGGGCTCTATACCAGCAGCACTTAACATCTCCAGATTGTCTTGGTAGTAGAAACAGAAGGCCCTGTCTCTGGCAACAGCCAGGGAAATTCTTTCTTTTCCTGGATTCTGATAGGCTTGTGTCGCTACAGAGGATT
>CAYWMZ010000608.1:0-1809 GCA_964459485.1 uncultured Desulfocapsa sp.
GTGATTTCCTGGGAATGACACCTTCCGGAATGAAGTTCACCTCACTTGCCGGAATGGCAGGTGGCGGTATGCAGACACCAGGTTTTATGGGAGTGAGTAAGCACTATATGACCTCCAAGAAACTCTTTAAGGCAGAGGGTGGGCTCAAACGTGTGGTATGGCTGCCCAAGATGCTCAAAGACGAAATTGCCGACAAACTGAAAGAGGTGTGCAAGGATATCGGAATGCCCGAACTTTTTGATATGATCGCAACCGAAGAGCAGGGAACCACTGAGGAAGAGATCTACGAATTCCTCAAAGAGAAGGGTCATCCCGCACTGGAAATGGAAAATGCTGTCTAGGTTAAATAAAACCATTCATTATAATTTATAAATTTTAATTGTATAGAGAACCGGAGGAATCACCATGGCTTTAACAGGTATTCAGATCCTGAAGATGCTGCCCAAGAAAAATTGCGGCGAATGTAGCATCCCTACCTGCCTCGCATTTGCTATGAAAGTTGCGGCAGGTCAGGTGGAAATTGACGAATGTCCATACGTTTCTGATGAGGCCAAGGCCACCATTAGTGAGGCATCAGCTCCCCCCATTCGTACCATTAAGGTTGGTGCTGGAGACGACAGCTTTGTTGCCGGTGGTGAGACCTGTATGTATCGCCATGACAAGCGTTTTGAGAATCAGACCGGTATTGCAGTACTTGTTAGTACCGAGATGAGTGACGCCGATGTCGACGGTCGTATTGAACGTTTCAATAAGTTCGAATATGAGCGTGTTGGTGTAATCATGCGTGCCGATCTTATTGCGGTAAAAGATGCCAAGAACGATGAGGCCTCCTTTGTGGCGCTCACCGAAAAGGTCCTTGCCGGTTCCAGCCGGGCGGCTCTTATCCTGATGAGTGATTCCGTTTCCACTCTTGGCGCCGCGGCCAAGGCCTGTGGTGATAGGGTACCCATCCTCTACGGTGCCATCCTTGATAACGCAGAAGAGATGGCCAAACTCGCTGAGTCCGTCAAGGCTCCCGTTGGAGTGAAGGCCAGCAATATTGATAACTGCGTTGAGATTTCAGAAAAACTCACCGCCGCTGGCCTCAAAGATATGGTCATCGATACTGGTGCCCGTACCATCCGTGCCGCATTTGAGGATAATGTGGTTGCCAGACGTGCCGCAGTTACCTCCAAGTTTAAACCCCTTGGTTTTCCAACCATCACCTTCCCCTGTGAGATCACCGACGATCCCATGCTGGAGGCAATGGTGGCCTCCATCCTTATTGCCAAATACGCTGGTATCATCGTCCTTGGCGATCTTCAGGGTGATCTGCTCTTCCCGCTCTTTTTGGAACGGATGAATCTCTTTACCGATCCTCAGCGTCCCATGGTGGTTACAGAGGATGTATATCCTCTCACGGGTCCTGATGAGAACTCTCCAGTGGTTATTACCTGTAACTTCTCACTCACCTACTTTATCGTCTCCGGTGAAATTGAGGGCTCTAAAGTTCCAACATGGTTGCTCATTAAGGACACCGAGGGACTCTCAGTACTCACCGCCTGGGCCGCCGGAAAATTTGGTGCCGATCTTATCGCCCAGTTTGTGAAGAAGGGTGGTATTGAAGACAAGGTCAAACATCGTGATCTTATTATTCCTGGTTATCTTGCGTCCCTTAAGGGCGAGCTTGAAGAAGAGCTGCCAGACTGGAATATCATTATCGGACCTCGTGAGGCCGGACATCTTCCCGTATTCTTGAAAGAATGGAAACCTTCTAAATAATAGCGATTAATGAGTACAGTTACCCTGAACATAAACGGCAATGAAATC
>CAYWMZ010000609.1:0-1804 GCA_964459485.1 uncultured Desulfocapsa sp.
ACAAGGGCGTTTTTGGCGCAAATAGAACAAAGCTTGTCAAGGATAAAGATTTGACTCCGGTGTGGTTCTCTTTAACTATCAAAAACAATGGAGGAATAATCAATGAGAACAACCCATTACCAGAACCTCCCTTCAGCTGCCGACTGGAAAAGAGACAGTTCCGTGTCCTATGTACGCCGCGCAAGTGATCCCGTACTGAGCCGGATCGACAATCTCCTTGATGCATTTTCCAGGGCAAAGGATGCCGGCGAAAGGACGTATATACTGAGTGAGCTATATTTTGCCGGCAATTACTGGCTCAGGAATTTCAAGCAGGTCAATAAGTTAACAACCATGAACGCCAAAAGAGAGCCGGCCATCCGTGTCCTCTTTCGATGTGTTGTCAAAAAAATGGCCTTTTTCTTCGATTGTGGAGTGCAGGCACTGCCGAATGCCCTGGAACGCTACTTCGGCAGAAGTTTGAGTGAGCATGGGAGACGACTCGACAGTGCCAACAATTCCCATTACTTTCTGAAGCGCGCCGAGCTGGAAAAATTCAAACTGCGCTTCAAAGCAGGCCGTGTCTACCAACTTCCGTGGCGGGAATATATGAAAAACAAAGATGTAAAGCTTCAGCCCGCAAATTCTCAACTGATTCATGACCAAACAAAGAGGGTTGACAAAGGCTATAAATTCCTCAGGACCGATTGGGCCTGTTTTGTAATGAGTATGAGCAGAGATTTGTACATGGCGCCACACCTTGGGGGTCAGGCAGCAGGTAGTTCTATCGCGGGAGTAGTTCCAAAATGCCATTCATCATACCTGGCGGGGCTGCCGGTTCTCTGCTCCCGGATCAATACTCATTGAGGATGGATGGGTACACGGCATCAGAAACGACAGCGGACACTACCAGCCCACAAACAGTCACCTGGTGAATGTCCTTGAGCTTCTCCGGATGATGCTGGTAGATCTCAAGGGTATTGAGGTTGTGGACTATGAAGGCGCACTCTGGGCCGATGGTGAGGACTTCCTTTCCAGCCGGGGAAACTGGGCAACGGCGGTGACGCGGGCCTGACGTAACGATCCCAAGATGAGGCAATGGGAGGTTGAAGTCAAAACAAAATACAAGGGGGGAAGGGGAAAGGATTTCAGGTCTCTCGTAGAGGAACATTATGCGAACCTGAAGGCAGATAAAAAACAGGGCGGGTTCCATGATCTCTGGGGAAAAGCGTATCGAGAAGTGGCCATAGCCCTGAGTGAAGTTGATAAGACTTACTGGACAAAGGCCGGGGAAAAGCCTTTTCCACCACCTCCTCCGTCAAGACGAGGCCGATCCGCTCTTTCTCGTACAAAGAACACGCAATCCTCTCAAACCAAGTTTCAACAAGCAAGGAATGCTTGGGAGTCAGGGGCTATCTGGAAAAAATAAGAACGACTGGAGATCCAGGTCAGGTAAATGATATTTAGCAGCTATTTCAAGATTGACTATTCAACCGTGAGCCAGGCCCGTAAGCGATTGCGGGAAAATACGCAAAAAAGTGAACAGACAAGGGCGCGTTTGACGCAAATAGAACAAAGCTTGTCAAGGATAAAGATTTGACCCCGGTGCGAAATTTATTAATTGTTGATGATGAAAAGGATATGCTGCGCGGCCTGCGGCGGATGGTGGGCCGGGAGTTCAGTGATCTGCGGATATCGGTGGAGAGCAGCGTTAGGCAGGCTTTGCGGATTATCGGAACCGAGACTGTAAATCTGGTGTTGCTGGATATAAAGATGCCGGAGATGAGCGGTCTTAAATTATTACGGGAGATGCTTAACTTAGACC
>CAYWMZ010000610.1:0-1799 GCA_964459485.1 uncultured Desulfocapsa sp.
TTTGGGGCCAAGGCACACTACAACCCCCTTACGACACCGTCGCCGCAGTCATACTTCCCCTAAGCCTTATTCTCGCCCTTTTCGGGGTACTGATGCTTTGTGTGCCGGAGTTCTTTTCGTAGCTGAATGAAAGAAACCCGGATCAGGGTTTCTTTAACATCCCGTTTTTTTCAAGAATGGATTGAATGGTTTGGGCTTCGGGCAATTGCAGTCGTTTGGCATCGCTCAGATAGAAATTGGGATGCTCACTGGAATACCAAGCTGCACTGCAACAGGTGTATAAATATCAATATCTTGTCCCGGCAGTGAAAAAGACACGACCAAAGAGTACCTGGTTTTCTTGTTATATCTACGAAGATAAGACCTTTCCCTCCACCACCCAACTGAAGGATGGACTGCAATGAGATTGGAAAGGGCGAGTTCCGTGGCGGTTCCCTTCCAGATATCTGAGTGAATTGAACCTACGTTTCTCGCTTCTCCAAGAGTCCAATGACCACCAGGTCCTTCTGTTCCAGGATGTTCATTACTTTCGCGAGCCTTTCTGTTGATTCTCTGCACAAAATCAGCCTCACCTTCGCCGGGGCCATTTAGTTCAAAACGAAGCCCATGCGATGCATAACGGTAGCGGTCTTTCCAGCCAACCTCACCAGGGCTCGGCTCGATAAAGTAAGAAAGTGTTATACGCATTTGGATCGGTAATTCTCCCAATTCACGCAAGACATCAACCGGCCACGGTAATCGATAAGTGTGCATGTCTTTTGTGACGTAACGGCTCTTATCTTTATGTTTGTCAAAGGGTTGAATGGTGGCTTCTGAAATCAATGAAAGTGAATTGCTAGCACAAGAGATCGCTCGTTCAAAATCAGGAACACCGTATCCACATATTTTCGCAAGTTGGTAATAGGCAGTTTTTGATTCATTTTTCAGAAAAGATTTTTTTTGGGCCTCTGTCCATTCAGCTGAATGGACAATGAGTGCTCTTACTGTTTCGGGCCATGCGTCCGGGTATGCTGTTTGTATTTTAGCTGCCATCCAGGCAGCCTGTGCGCTTGCGGCGCTTGTCGCATCAAATGCTGAAAATTGCGCAACTTGTGGTTGGTGATTCGTAGAAAGTAATTTTAAGTCATCTGTGCTGAAAATACTCTGATTTGGCCCTCTGGCAACATTGCCGCCCTCAAATAGAACTTCTGGTTTGATCGGCCACTTGCGGTCTGGCCAAGCTAATGAAGTTGAGCTGAAAGGCGATAGGTTTCCACTGTCAGCTATGGGTGTGAAGGAAGCGAGTGATGGGTCGGTAATGTTCGTCTTATTCGTGAATGCACCTACGGTAAGTGCATTCCAAGACTGTGCCGGGTCTTGAATTTCACATGTCTTGTTGGAATCTGGATAAATTTTCCAGTCTCGTGGGTCACGGATATTCCCCGCACAGAGTATGATGAGCCGTCTTTTGTCATCACCGTAACCTGAGGCCATTTCATCAATTTGGGCAGACCAAGAAGAAGGTCTTCCTCGAGTGGGTTCATCTTCACTGGTAACAGCCATACAAATTATCCGGGTTCGATGAGGTGCTTGTATCTCAGCTAGACTTGTCCCTTGTGATGTAAAGTAACCCCAGAGCCGTTTTGGGTTTTTTTCTGGTGGTGGAGGTAAGATTTTTACCGACTCAATCCCGTGTTGGATCAGAATGGCCCGACTGTTCGTTAAACAATCCAGTAAATCCCCATATGCGATTGTCCCCGCCATTAAAGTGCCGTGACCGTCATCATCATGGCTTCCCCAGGCAGGGTTGATCGTGTGAC
>CAYWMZ010000611.1:0-1798 GCA_964459485.1 uncultured Desulfocapsa sp.
CGGCAGAGGTGCATGGTCAATCCGGAATCTGTAAAGGAGAGCCGGGTGAGACCTGCTCCAAAATTGTGGCCGCTTAAGATAAAGCTTTTGGGAAGCGTTATCTGGAAATCCTGTACTGCCCAGAGACTGGTTTCGCTACCTGTGCTATCATGGCAGCGGATCGAGGGCAGCAGGCTATTGATGGCGGGTTGGAGGTGGTTGTCGGCGATGTCAAAGAAGTAGAGAAGAATGGTACAACCACACTCCTTACAGAGCAATATGGCTGCTTTAGCTGTTTTGCTATCTTTACAGCCTAGGAGTTTTAGGGCGTACTGTCTGCTGAGCTTTTTCCAGTGTGGCGGCAGCACATCCAGTGTGTCAAGATCACTCTCTGTTGCGATTTTCTGTAATCTGGCAGCGTTGGACTGTCTGTCCTTCTTCTCCTTTTTCTGCCATCGTACTTCCAGGACGGGATGGAAGTCATCTTCAAAAAGGATATGTGTGGCAGCAGATATGCTGGCCTCCCATCGTTTCGGGTACCTGAGACGGATACCGTTCCAGGAAATATCCCTTAGAGGAGTGGTGGCGCAGGATGTCACAGCGTGTTAACGGGGGATAAGATATTTCCAGTCACTCTTCTTGCGTTCCAATATTTTTTGTTTTTTACTCTGGTTGATCTTTTTATCGCACTTTACGGTAAAGCATTTCTGTTCCATGGCAATTCTATCGGGATAGAAGAGTTTCACCATATTGCCAATGTTTTCATTATGATTTTTGGTGTTGTGCTGGAGGATGAGGTGGACACGGTTGTTATTTGCATCCACAAATTTCCACTTCCAGATACGAAGTATTCCAAAGGAGTCACCCTTCCACTCAGTAGGCTTGCCGTACTGGTTTTTAAATTTCTTAAGTAACATCTTAAAGTATTTCTTGCTTGGATCGGCATACTTCATCTTGATCTTGATGATTTCGTCAGGAATTGCACAGACACCGTAGGAGATGATACCCTTGTCAAAACCATGCCAGTCATAGACGACAACTTCTTTGAGATAGTTGGAGTATTCGATATCTGGATACTTTGTAACCTTGCTGCCAAGAACAAATCCGGCAACTTCAGAGGGTACCTTTGGGGCAGCCAGTGGTTCTGCCACAGCGATAAACATAGAGAACAAAAGGGAGAGTAGGATGAAAGTGTGGGGGAGAAACTTTTTCACAACAGGCTCCTGTGCTAAGAGAAGAAAGAGGAAGCATAAACGTAACTATTCAGCGTACCCCTCAAAATATGGGTAAACTCGGATCTGTAACTATTTAGGAGTGCCCAGATTCGTTCAGGCTGGTCACCGTAGTGTACGATTTTGTACATGAGGTGTCCAGACCGGACGAAAATGGGTGCTGCTGAATAGTTACGCATAAACAAGATAAGAAGGCAACTCCTTACCATGTATCATGGAATTAGACTTCATTCCAGAAGAATTATCTTGCAAAAATCTTTGGTTCCAGTGACAATCTACCTGTAATATTCTTTTAAAATACATAATAACGATATTTAGAAAAGGCAATTTTTCAGCCCCTTCCCTATTCTACAGTATGATAAAAAAGACTGCTGCTGCCCCCATCCGCATAACGGAGCGATCCCTGTTTTACTGGATACTCCGAAGGCATCGCTCCATGCAGCTACTGTTGCTCCTGATTATTGTGGTCAATCTCTTCTTTAAGGTCTTCCCCCTTGAGATGCAGAAACGTATCATTAATGAGGCCATATCCCTGTAGATGAGTTTCTAACCAGAACCGGTTCGCGAAGCCAAACTGCCGGCTCGCA
>CAYWMZ010000612.1:0-1791 GCA_964459485.1 uncultured Desulfocapsa sp.
GCTTTTTCACAGCTGGCACCCTCTTTGGGATTACACTCAAGGAGTATGGTCATAATTCTGTCGGCCAGTTTGTTACAATCGGCGTCCTCTGCCCGTGCCAGTAATTCAGACATCAATTTATTGAACTCCAGGCATTTCTTGTAGTCTGAAGTCGCTCGTTTATGGAGAGCATAGGCCTTATCCAGGTCTCTCTTGATGTCGTCGGGAAGTTCTTTGGCCATAGTTATCAATCCTCTGGGCTCTGGCGTTCCTTCAGGGTGGCGAGCTTGTCGATGATGGTTTGGGTTCGTTCCGACTTTCGCAGCACCGCCTTGTGGCTGGGGAGCAGTTTAAGGATGGTCTCCCAGACCAACTGCGCCTGTTCATACTCACCAGCTCGGTAAAAGGCATCTCCCATATTCACCTGCTCCATGACCCATTTGCCAATGGCCCTGTTCAGACGTTCCTGCATCAGGATTACAGGAGTTGTTCGTTTACTGGCAGCACTGAGGCTGGCCAGTTGTCTGCGGGCTTCCTTGAGATCGGCCAGGGCCATGGCCCGGTTAAAGGCCTCCGTTGCCAGCGTATCCTGTTTTTGGTCAATCTCCTGCTGGCTCTTCTGCTGTTTTACATTTCGTTTCTGAAGAATTCGCCTCAGGCGACTGGCTGCGGCCCTGGTCTCAGGATCTGGCGAGAGTTCCACTGCGAGTGGCAGAAGACGCTGGGCCATGGATAGATTATTCTTACGGAGCATATCCTTTCCAGCAAACATCAGTTTCCGCCCGATTTGCCGGGCCTTGTTCTGGGCACGGGTGTAGGTCCATTGGACACTGATATCTCCTGGGTCGTTTTCGTTGAGGCGGTGTTCCAGGGGCAGTCTTTTTTTGAGTCCTTCGCCCGTGACTATGAGCTCTTCGTACTCCAGTATGGTTGTTTGCTCCTGATAGCGTTTCAGCATGGCGGTCTGTTTGGCTTCAAGAATTTGCGAGCTATCGAGTTTTTGCAGGGCATCCTCGTAGCTGCGTTTGGCCCCTGGCCAGTTCCTCTGTCGTTCCTGTTTGAGGGCCGTGGTGATGGTCTGTTGCTCAAACTTTTTGATATCCTGGCAGATGGCTTTTCGTTTTTTACTAAGCTTGCTGGCCTGAGAGGTTCCAGTAGGAATGGTGTCGATAAGGGCCAGAGCATTGGCGTACTCATGGCGGCTGAGGTAGTCGTCCACCTGGTTCAGCGGATCGTTGAGGCCTTTTAGGTGGTCAACCACAGCGCAGCCATTGAGGGCCAAAAGGGAGAGGATGATGATTAGGTACTTCATGGCTATTAGTGGATAGTCTCTGAGGCGGAGAGATGGGGCGTTGCGATTTTCGGGGTGTCTAGCATCTGTTGGTAATCAACAATCTGCCACAATTCAACGGGTTCTGTGGTGCCGCGCAGTTTGGTGGTACTGCAATATCTGCTACTGAAGAGGGTTGCTAGTTCCAGGCTATCATGGAGTTGTTTGGTGACGATGATCTGTCCTGCGGTGGCTATGGAGGAGAGGCGGGAGGCCAGATTGACGGCGTTGCCCACCACGGTGTATTCCATACGTTTTTCAGAGCCCATATTGCCAGCCAGCATGGTGCCACTGTTGACTCCGATGCAGAATTTTACGGTGAGCAGTGCCTCCTGCTGCCGCTTCTGGTTAAATCTCAGAATGCGGTGTTGGATCTCCACAGCACATTTCACTGCATTGAGGGCGTGTTCCCGGTCTGCGTGGGGGGCCCCAAAGAGGATCATGGCACAATCTCCGATGTACTTATCGATATGGCCACCATA
>CAYWMZ010000613.1:0-1786 GCA_964459485.1 uncultured Desulfocapsa sp.
GCATGGAGCCGATATAGGTACGCCGGTGTCCTTTTATTTCCGCCTCATCCCGCATGCCACCGAGAGAAAAGCGGTAGAACTCACGTCCCATGGCATCGGCCACGGAACGCCCGATGGAGGTCTTTCCAACTCCTGGCGGCCCTACAAGCAGCATAATGGAACCCGCTATCTCCTTTTTGTAGGCACCCACTGCCAGGAATTCGATGATACGCTCTTTCACATCATCAAGGCCATCATGATCCCGGTCAAGAATAGCTCTGGCCTCTTTGATGCCCAGCTTATCCTCAGAGTAGACTCCCCAAGGGACTGAACTCATCCAGTCAAGGTAATTTCTGGTTACGGCGTACTCCTGAGAACCCTTTTCAAGGTAGCTGAGCTTCTTGAGCTCTTCCTCAATACGCTCTGAGGCAATTTTTGGTGGCTTCAGGGTTTCCAGGCGCTTCTTGAATTCATCCACATCGGAGCTTCGGTCATCCTTGGTGATTCCCAGCTCCTTCTGAATGGTTTTGAGCTGCTCTTTCAGAAAAAACTTACGCTGCCGGGTACTGATCTTGGTATTAACATCATTGCTTATTTCACTATGGAGCTTGGTAATCTCCACCTCCTTTTGCAGGAGAGGAAATACTGTCTGCATCCGTGACAAGACTGGCAGGGTCTCAAGTACTTTTTGCAATTCATCACCCGTGGCCGTGGTCAGGGTAGCTGCAAAGTCGGTGAGGGGGGCCGGTTCGTTTGGCGAGAAATATTGCAGGGCTTGTTTCAACTCTTCACCATGCAGGGGATTTGCCTTTACCAGCTCCTTTACCGCAGAGATAATGGACAGGGCGTAAGCCCGGGTCTCAGTGTCGTTCAAATTTGCTTCGGCCTCTTGTGCCGGATACTCGACCTCAACCAGAAAGGGCACCTTCTTGCTCAGCCAGCGACGGATACGAAAGCGCTGCATTCCCTGACAGATAAAATGGATGTTAGAATCCTGCATGCTGGGTTTCAGGATCTTTCCCACACATCCTATCTGGGCAAAATCCTCCGAAACTGTCTCCTGGGCAGGAATATTACTGGTGTAGACCAGACCCACCATCTTCTGGTCGGTCTTTCCTATCTTCTGAATAGTCTCCTGCCAGTAGTCACCAGACAGCACTATGGGTTGCACTTGCCCTGGGAAAAAGGGACGGGTGGCAATGGGGATCAGATAGAGATGTTTGGGAAAGGCCTGACTGGGAAGGGCTACTTCACTCTTTTCTCCACCAGGATTTATTACCTCTACTTCTGCATGGATAGCATTCTTATCGGCCATAAATCTACTCCTTGGATATCAAATATAAAGGGCTATCGCTGCCCTAGGCTTATTGGATTTGATTTATATTTTGATTTTCTTTAACAAACCAATCTTTTAGAAAGTCTATCAGCTCCAGCAACAAAAGAAAAACTTTTTTCAGGTGCTTCACAGGGGGCTTACCGTTATACTAATCATACATTGGCATCCCACAAAGCACTAAATTTTCAAATTACAAGAAAATTCAGGAGAATAGCACCGTGACCCGCATCGGCATCCTGTCAGATACTCACCTCAGTAATCCCACTCCCTGGTTTATTCGCCAGGTAGAACATGCCTTCTCAGAATGCCCTGTTATCCTCCACGCAGGGGATCTGACCGATATCTCTGTGCTCTCTATTTTTAAAGATAAAAAGGTCTATGGTGTCCACGGAAACATGTGCGAACTCTCCTCGCGCATGGCCCTTCCCCATCACAACACCATAGAAATTGGTGGAATACACATCGGCCTCT
>CAYWMZ010000614.1:0-1773 GCA_964459485.1 uncultured Desulfocapsa sp.
CCTCAGTGGGATCTGTGCCAGCATGGGGCAGAAGAATGTGATTTTTGTACCGGAATCTGCACCCGAAGCCAAGATAGCCCAGTTGCTGGTCTACGATTCAAAGGTTTTGCTGGTGAAGGGCAGCTATGACGATGCCTTTGAACTCTGCCTTGAGGCAGCATCCAGATATGGCTGGTACAACCGGAACACAGGCTATAATCCCTTTATGACAGAAGGCAAGAAGACTGCGGCCTATGAGATCTGTGAGCAGTTGCAGTGGCAGGCCCCGGACGTCATTGTGGTCTCTGTTGGCGATGGCTGTATCATTGGCGGACTGCACAAGGGATTGAAAGATTTAGTGGCTCTGGGCTGGATAGATCATATGCCTCGCCTTATTGGCGTACAGGCTGAGGGCAGTAATTTCCTCTATGAGGCCTGGAAGAATAATGAGGATGTCCTGACCAAGGCCCCGGTTTCCGGCCTGACCGTGGCCGACAGCATCAGTGCCGGATTGCCCCGGGACAGGATCAAGGCCCTGGCTGCGGTGAACGAGACCAGGGGTGCCTATGTCGAAATAAGTGATGAGGCTATCCTGGATGCCATCCCCAAACTGGCTCGGGGCTGCGGCGTCTTTGGCGAACCGGCAGGAGCGGCCTCTCTTGCCGGACTTGAGGAGGCGATTCGTCTTGGATTTTTGCAGGCAGACGAGCGTGTGGTCATTCTCAATACCGGGAACGGTCTCAAGGATATCAAAAGCAGCATGGCCGCCGTGGCCAGGGCAGGGTCTGTGGCGTGTCATATTGATCCAAGCCTTGCGGCACTTCAAAAAACCATCAAGGAACTGATATGAGTACTCTGATTGATCTGACTATCCACGATGAGAAAAAACTGGAAAATGCCGTACAGCGTGCCCGTGAACAGAATATAATAATCCCCACTTTTCGGGAGATGATCAATCCTGCCCTGATTCCGGCAGGGATAAGTTGTCAGCTGAAAGATGTGGGACTCTGGGATTTTAACCCACTGAATCTGTTTCGCATCAACTGGCACAACGAGGCCAAAGAGACGGGTGGTACGTTTGGCGGAGTCAACTATCTGGTGCTCCCTAAAGAACTCACTGGCATTGATGCCCGTATCGTAATCTTGCTGGGAAAATGGTTCCCCACCGGGGCCCATAAGGTGGGAGCGGCTTACGCCTGTCTGGTTCCCCGTCTGGTCACCGGACAGTTTGATCCCACCACCCAGAAGGCGGTGTGGCCAAGCACCGGCAACTACTGTCGTGGCGGGGCCTATGACTCTAAGCTGCTGGCCTGTGAATCCATTGCCATCCTGCCGGAGGGCATGAGTAAGGAACGCTTTGAGTGGCTGGCAAATGTGGCCGGGGAGACCATTAAGACCCCCGGTTCTGAAAGTAACGTAAAGGAAATATTTGATAAATGCCGGGAGCTGCGTAACTCCGGGCAGGAACTCTCCATCTTCAATCAGTTCGATGAGTTTGGCAACTACCTCTGGCATTACGAAGTCACCAGCCGGGCCATGATGGAGGCCTTAGATGATGTGATGGAACCGGGAGACAGGTTCCGGGCCACCATATCAAACACCGGATCAGGCGGAACCATCGCCTGTGGTGATTACATGAAGGAGCAGTACCCCCTCTCAAAGATTGTGGCCAGCGAGGCGCTGCAATGTCCCACCCTGCTAAATAACGGCTTTGGAGCCCATCGTATAGAAGGCATTGGGGATAAGCATGTGCCCTGGATTCATAACGTCAAAAATAGTGATGTTGTTACTGCC
>CAYWMZ010000615.1:0-1771 GCA_964459485.1 uncultured Desulfocapsa sp.
GATAGCTGCAGGTTCCATTGGCGCTATAACAGTTGCTCCATCTGATCATTATACGGTCTATGCAGGCACGGGGTCAGCTTGTCCGCGTGGTAACATATCACCGGGAATCGGGATGTTTAAATCGGTTGATGAAGGAGAATCATGGGAGAGGATAGGATTAACCAATGCCGGTCAGATTGGTAAGATTGAAGTTCATCCCACAAACCCTGACCTAATTTATGTGGCAGCTCTAGGTAATATTTTTAAATCAAATCCTGAACGTGGGGTTTACAGGTCTAAAGATGGAGGATCCAGTTGGGAAAACGTGCTTTTTGTAAGCGACAGTACTGGGGCCGTTGATTTGGCTATGGATCCAAATAATCCCCGAGTATTATATGCCGCTATGTGGAGAGCCGAACGGAAACCCTGGACATTAATCGATGGCGGCAAGGAAGGCGGCATCTGGAAAACAATTGACGGTGGAGATACTTGGAAAAAACTCGAAGGCGGTTTGCCTACCGGGCTGCTTGGCAGAATAGGGCTGGCGGTATCGCCGGCCAACTCAAAACGAGTTTGGGCCCAAATTCAAGCTAAAGATGAGGATGATGGCGGTCTTTATCGATCGGATGATGGAGGAAGTTCTTGGGAGAAAATTAACAGACATCATAAACTGCGGCAACGTGGCTGGTATTATTCGCATCTCACTGCCGACCCTCAGGATGAAAACACACTTTATGCGTCAAATACGGGGTTTTATAAATCAATTGACGGTGGTAAGACCTTTAGCGAAAGAATCCGTACCCCTCATGGCGACAACCACGGAGTCTGGATCAATCCAAATAATACCCAAATAATGGTTAACTGTAATGATGGCGGGGCAAATGTGAGTCTCAATGGAGGTGACACTTGGTCTTCTCAATTGACTTATGCTACATCAGAATTCTATCGGATAACAGTAGATAATCAATTTCCATTCAGGCTATATGCCGGTCAGCAAGATAACACGACAATCTCAGTACCCAGTGCTTCATCATGGACCATTACTCCTTACGAAGAATGGTTTAATGGCGGTGGTGGTGAGAGTGGGGATGTAGCTGTTGACCCTCGCAATCCTGATATTATTTATGCCAGCACCTACAGTGGTGAAATTACCTTGCTTGATCGAGATGAGAGCTATGTTAGACAACTAACAGCCTACCCTCACTATACAGAGGGCACTGAGCAGAGGGATTTAAAGTATCGTTGGCAATGGAACTTCCCCATCGCCATCAACCCATTCAATCCGGATGAAGTTTATCAAACATCTAATTACGTTCATCTTTCTACAGACCAGGGCCAGACATGGAAGGTGATTAGTCCTGATTTAACCCAATCTTTAGATAAATATCATGGAATTCCAGGAGGTCCTATTCAGCACGATGGTACAGGTGTAGAAATATACTCCACTATTTTCACTTTTGAGATCTCTACAACAGAAGAAGGTGTCTTCTGGGCCGGAAGTGACGATGGGTTAATCCATGTTAGCCGAGATAAGGGAATGTCCTGGCAAAATGTTACACCTAAAGGTATGCCTCTTGAAGGTACAGTTAATAAAATATCAATCTCTAAACATGCCCCCGGAAGGGCATTTGCTGCCGTTTATAAATACCGTGATGGAGATTTTAAGCCCTATATTTTTAGAACAAATGATTACGGTAGCAGCTGGCAACTCCTTACATCAGGCTCAAATGGTATTCCACAAAATCATTTTGTAAGAGCCGTTCTGGAAGACAGTGAGGTTAAAGGCCTGATC
>CAYWMZ010000616.1:0-1768 GCA_964459485.1 uncultured Desulfocapsa sp.
ATATCAGAGAGTTTGAAACAGAGGGTAGGGTGGAACTCCCCGAAGATCCAACAATTGCCGAAGATCTGGCATCACAACTTGCAGGGGGGCACAGGCATATCATTGCCATGACCGCCACAGTGCTGACCGAAGAGCAGCAAGGTGCTATTGATGGCGGATTGGATGCTTATCTCAGTAAACCTTATAATCGGGAATCATTGGAGGATGTGCTCCAGATGGTTATGGGGGATGTTGTCCCGGAAAAGAAGCGGGAATTGGCCAGCAGTGGCCTTGAGAATGTCTCCATAGCAGGGATGCGGGATCATGTGGTACGCAGTTACGGTCTGGATCGGGCGGAGGCCGCAAAAATTGTTGATACCTACAGTCTATCCTTGCAGGAGATGCTTGCGAAACTACAGCAGGATGTGGCGGAACAGAATTGTGACGAGGGTTCCAGCAGTGCCCATAACCTTAAGGGGGCATGTTTGAACCTTGGCCTGCATGGCTTGGCCAAAAGGGCCTCCACCCTTGAGCAAGAGTTACGGAAGGAGGTTCTTGAGCACCACGGCACAGATGTCCAATATTTTAAGGATGCATTGCGACCACTTATTGAACGGGAAGCCACTCTTATCAGGCCAGCTCACTCAAGCGTTTGATCCGTTCATGGACAGGCGGGTGGGTAGAAAAGAGCCTGGCCAGTTGGCCCCCGCTTAACGGGTTAACGATATACATCTGGGCCGTTGCAGGATTAACATTCATGGGAAGCTGGCGATTGGAGTGTTCCAGCTGTTGCAGGGCAGAGGCCAGGGACATGGGGTTGCCGCAGATAGCAGCACCGGTGGCATCGGCCTGGAATTCACGATTCCTGGAGATGGCCATCTGGATCAGTGAGGCACCCAAAGGGGCCAGAAACATCATGGCCAGACTGCCCAGCACTCCACCACCACCTTCATCGTCGTTGGAGCGTCCTCCGCCAAATATCATGGCCCATTGTGCCATGGTGGCCATGTAACTGATGGCTCCAGCCATGGTGGCCGCCACTGAGCTGATAAGGATATCACGATTTTTGATATGTCCCAGTTCGTGGCCAATAACTCCTTCAAGCTCATTGGGCCTGAGGATTCGCTGCAGACCAGTGGTAACGGCAATTGCGGCGTGGCTTGGATTTCTTCCCGTCGCAAAGGCATTGGGTGTATCTTTAGGGATAATATAGACTCGGGGCTTTGGTAGTCCGGCACGGGCAGCAAGTGTTGCAACCGTTCGGTGCAGGCTTGGGGCCTCAGCTTCGCTCACCTCAAGGGCACCGCTCATTTTAAGTGCCATTGTGTCGCTGAACCAGTAGGCAAAAAAATTCATCCCAAGGGCCATGAACAGTGCCAGAAGCATACCGTTGCTGCCACCAAGTGCCTGTCCGGCCACCATAAAAACTGCTGTGAGGGCTGCCATCAGGAGCCCGGTTTTGATCATGCTCGTCATTGGAACCTCGCTGAAAAATTGTTCACAAAAACCTACAGATCAAATAATAGGCATCGACTTTCCTTCTGTCAAAACCTGTGAGAGTAAATTAATGGTTCGGTGCCTATTTCACAACAATCCGTTGCATTATTGCGGCTGTAAACAGTGCAAAGCCGCTTTCTTGGACTCAATATTGGATGAGGGGATCTTGGATGGAAAGGGACCTGGCCACTCTACGCTCTTCCTATTACCCGATTTCTACCCTGGTGTTTTGCCTGATACAGTCGTTTATCGGCAAGGGCAAAAAGGTCTGTCATTGAGCTTTGGGCAATGT
>CAYWMZ010000617.1:0-1767 GCA_964459485.1 uncultured Desulfocapsa sp.
AGGCCTTCAGGGCCCAACCAGCTGGCTCAGCCATAAGCTCCACCCGGTCAACAAAGCCAAGCAACTCAGGGGCCGTGATCACATCCACCAGCTCAAAGGCCATCATCACCCGGCCCTGGGAGTAGCCGAGACTAGCTAGGCGATCCAGAAACTGCCAGGCGCTCTCTGCTGTGGCCCCTTCAAGGGTCACAAAGCGTTCTAGCAGGAGTAGATTGTCAAAACCGATCTCTTCCGTGACCAGTCGTTGCAGGGTAGCCACGAGCTCAGCTGCCGTAACACAATCCAGGCGGGAAAAGGCACGCAGGGCACGTTTATTTGTGTAGTTAAGACTACGAATAATCCCCTTATTATACTCAAAGAGAGCTTCATCTTCACAGGCGACCCGGCTAAAAGCGGCCAGAGTTTCAGTATAGCCCTTATCCGGGATCCGGGCCTGGACAAGGGAGGGGATGCCCATACAGATGAGCAGAATTATGATCTTCAACACACTAAATCCATTTTATACAATTTTTTATTTCCACCCAGACCACACACTCGTTCATTGGTGATGGCATGACTTCCCAAACAGAGTATATATGGTCATCGTCTTTCTCTATGGTTCGGCGGAAGTAAACAGCTTGCCTCCGTATCAGCCTGAGGGCCATATGCTGCAACAGATATGTCTAAAACCACAGGCCCACTAAAGCAATAAACATTTTCAGGGAAACAGCAACAGAATTCATACGGCCATGGCCAGCAGAACACCCTCTCCCATACTCCCGGCCTGCGCCCTGCTTTTGGCAATGCTTCTCTGGGCCAGCTCCTTTGTGGCCCTGAAACTGGCCTTTGTCCATTTTCATCCCATGGTGGTTATTGCGGGTAGAATGGCGGTGGCATCCCTGGCATTTTTCTTTCTCCTACCCCGTTTTAAAAACATCCACATCCGGCATCAGGACTTGAAGCTGCTGGGCCTTATGGCACTCTGCGAACCCTGTTTATACTTCATTTTTGAGGCACTTGCCCTGAAAAACACCTCTGCCTCCCAGGCGGCGGTGATCACCACCATGCTGCCCCTTCTGGTTTCTGTGGCTTCGGTATTTTTTCTGGCCGAGAAATTTTCCATCCAGGGGGTGATAGGACTGCTGCTGGCCATGGCCGGTGCAATTGGTCTGAGCATCACAGGTGAGATCAACGCCCAGGCCCCGGCCCCGCTCCTTGGCAATTTTTATGAATTTCTGGCCATGGTCTGCGCCACCTTCTACACCATCGCCATCAAAAAACTGATTAGCCGCTACTCACCTCTCTTCCTAACTGCGGTTCAGGCCTGGATTGGAGCACTCTTTTTCCTGCCCATTCTGCTGCTGCCAAACGTCCCCTTTCCCCAGGTGTTTCTCCCCTTCCCAACAGCTGCCATTATCTATCTGGGCCTTGCAGTTACTATATTGGCCTACGGTTCCTACAACTATGCACTCTCCAAAATGGATGCGGGCAAGGCCTCCATCTATGTGAACCTTATTCCCCTGTTCACCATGCTTCTGGGATGGATTATCCTCGGAGAGACCTTTAGCCTCTTCCAATACTGTTCGGGCTTTGTTATATTTTTCGGGGTGGCCTTCAGCCAGGGATTCTGGCTAAAACGCTGACCCATCCCCCTAGCCCTATACAGCAGAGAAAGAGACAATGGACACTCCTACCCGCATTGAGATAGAAAAAAGCTTCCTTAAACTCTCCCGGGGGGCCGCCAGAAACAAACTCTACGCCCTGCGTGCAGAACAGGATGCTACGCCC
>CAYWMZ010000618.1:0-1766 GCA_964459485.1 uncultured Desulfocapsa sp.
GATCTTTGATTCCATGGTTCTGGGGTCTACCTCTTTCAGGCTGACACCGCCCGCTGTGACAATGGCCTCTTTTAAGGGGCGATGGCCACTCACCTCAAGATACTGTTCTTTAAGCCAGTTGAGCAGGTTCTTACGTTCTTTTTTTGAGATTTCGCCTGCAAGTTTGCTGGCCGGAATAGCAGTTGCCTCAAGGCAGAGAGGGACAAGCTTTGCCGGCAGAAGACCACGCAGGACATCGGAAAAGGGCTCTTTGTAGCGTTTTTCAAAATCCCGGATTAGCCGCGCATCCAGCTTTTCCCGGCTGAGTGCAGCCTTGAGATCCACTGCCAGTTCCACTTTCTTGTTCATTCGCAGGGCATCCACCGCATCTCCGCTGAGGGTCAGGATAGTGGGGCCACCCACGCCATATTTAAGGAAGTGCAGTTCCCCGAAGAGCTGGCCCTTCTTTTTGCCATCGATAAGGAGTTTGACCCCAATATTACGCAGCTCAAGTCCAGCGAGCCCTGCCGCAATGCCGCCTCTGATCTCAAGGGGGACCAGGGCCGGACGGATGGGGAGGATGGTGTGCCCCACTTTTTTAGCAAAGCTGTAGCCGTCTCCCGTAGAACCCGTGGCAGGGTATGAGGCCCCACCTGTGGCCAGTATCACCCTGTCACAGTGAATCTTTCCTGTTTTGGTGGTCACCCCGGTGACTTTGCCATCCTGAACCAGAATCTTCTGTACCGGGCAGCTTTCACGGATCTCAATATGCAGTTTGTTGAGCCAGGAGAGAAGGAGTTTCAGGATATCCGGGGCCTTGCCACTTGTGGGAAAGTACCTGCCGCCCCGTTCCAGGGTTACATCCAGGCCATTCTCCTCAAAAAAAGCCACCAGTTCAGTGGAAAAAAACTGTGCAAAGGCTTGGCGTAAAAAACGGCCATTTTTGCCAAAATGATCAATAAATTCAGAGATAGGAGCACTGTTGCTGATATTGCAGCGTCCCTTGCCGCTGATACATATCTTGCGGCCGGGCCGTTTCATCTTCTCAAGCAGGATGACCTTGTCTGCACCATGCAGTTTTGCCTGGCCCGCCGCCATCAGCCCTGCGGCACCTGCGCCTATGACTATCACTGTTCTACTATTCATTGTTGGTATCCTGCATATCGTTTGTCCGTTTTCAGCAGCAGTGCAGCATGGTTGGAGCTGAAAAAAGGTGGGTCACGCTGCAAGATCTTACGGATTGCAGGCTCTGTCTTAAACTCTGTTGCCAGAAAAGTGCGAACCGCTCTGCGATCCCACTGCCTGGGGTGATGAAAATCGCTATACAGTCCCAGATCACCTGCTGAAAAGTCCTTGAGCTGGAGGCTGTCTGTTTCGGCACTGTTGCGTGGTAGATTAAAGACCGCAAGGTTGAGATAGGTGATGGCATAGGCGTTGCGGATGGTGAAATCCAGTGTCTCTTTGGCTTCTTGATACGATTCCGCAGGCGACTCGAATTGATTCGCGAAACGAGTCAGTGACCTCGTTCGAACTCTGATCGGCGAAAATCTACGTAGCGGCGGTGGCGAAAACGCCGCATGCTTCGCCTACACAAAGCTCATCCACACCAAAACGTTCAACCAGCGCCAATCCTAGCTTTGCACGATTGATTCCGTGTACTGAAATCCCTCCGGCTGAACTCAACCAACGCTCCGCGAACGCCGTCCCGACCAGACGAGCGTCGCGAGGCCTAGTCCCATGAGCAAGGCCGTGGATGGCTCTGGAACGACTTGGACGCGAAGTCGAGC
>CAYWMZ010000619.1:0-1757 GCA_964459485.1 uncultured Desulfocapsa sp.
AGTAGCTTCATTCAGCTACTTTTCAACACCCTTTATATGCAAACAAGCAGAGTTTCCTGCCCCTTGAACATAAACCGGGTGAGGCTCAGGTCGATTTTGGAAAGGCGGAGTTTGTAGAAAGCGGAAATCGCTACTACGGATTTTATCTGAACGTCTCTTTTCCGTACAGTAATGCTGGATTTTTACAGTTGTCCAAGGGAGAGAATTTTGAATGTCTGGCGGAAGGGTTGGTAAACATATTTGAGCATATCAATGGCGTTCCCCACCGTCAGTGGTTTGACAATATGTCCACAGCTATTAGATGTCAATTACTTTGTCCGGTTCGCGACAATTATCTTGTCCGGTTTTTGGTTTTCTCTGTTAGCTGATTTTGAAACTCCATCTCCTGGTTAGACGCGTGCTGGTTCTTGGCCCTGCAAAGTTGTGCTTTTTATTAGGAGCGGAGCGAGTAGTAAAAAGCACAACTTTGCAGGGTACAGCAAGCGATAGCGCGGGAGGTTACAGCACAGTTTTGAATTATCCCGGCATTATCTCTGCTCTCAGTTTCTTGGCCTTTTGTGGGTCATGGTTGATGTCTTTCCTGGTTACACCATAGACCAACACAGGGTAATTGAAATTGTTCTCTTTGATCAGAAGAGCACCGTCGATGTCGGTTATGGTGTAAATGTCATCTGTCTGCTGGCAACCATGAAACCAAGTGGTATTTGTCTCATTCACTGAGTCTTCTATTGTTTCAAGCCGCCCTTTTTGTGGGTTGCAGATTGTCACTTCCATCATTACACCTCCTTTTCTTGTTCATTGGCTGCTCTGGACATTGCAACCTGACCAGAGAGGTGCTGATTGCGATTCATTGCTTGTTTTTTTCGGTAGCTCTCTGCTTTTGCATCTATTTCTATTATCATCGCATGATGGACGATTCGATCAATGGCTGCTACGGTCATTATACTATCGGCAAAGATCTGATCCCAGTCACTGAAGGGATGGTTGGTGGTGATGATCATACTTTTCGACTCATAGCGGTGAGCGATAAGCTCGAAGAGGACATGGGTTTCTGCCTCACTTTTTTTGACATAACCAATGTCGTCTAAAATAAGGACTGCGTATCTGTCCAACCTGGCAAATGTTCTTTCCAGTTGCAACTCTTTACGGGCACGCTGGAGTTCTTGAACAAGGGCGGTCGCCTGATAGTAACGAACTCTTATATCCTGCTCTATCAGGCCATTACAGATGGCTACGGCCAGGTGTGTCTTGCCTGTGCCACTTGCCCCGAAGAACAGGAGGTTCTCTGCACGATTAACCCAACTTGGATCAGAGGCCAACGCCTCTATTTTTCCGGCATTCATCTCCGGAAGATGGTTAAAATCAAAGGAAGACAGGCTTTTGCCAGTGGGAAGCTTTGACTCCTTGAGGTAGCGTGATATTCGTCTGGTATATCGACCATTGATCTCCTCTTCACATAATGCCGCCAGATATTGGGCAGGGTTCCACCCTCTTTGCTCGGCATATTCTAAATATTTCTCCCAGTGCGCAGCAATGGTGGATAATTTTAATTGTTTTAACAAGACAGGTAACGCTGCTGAGTGACTCATCAATGCACCCCCTGTAAACAACAGCTTAACAGGCTGTCATAATCGGAAGCTGGCGGCTGGTTGATCTGGACCTCGGGGACGATCCGCTCTCTGGATTCAAATCTGTTTTGCAGTTCCAGAAGACTGGGAAGCGTTGAACTGATCATTAACTCCTGCAGATACTCTCCT
>CAYWMZ010000620.1:0-1757 GCA_964459485.1 uncultured Desulfocapsa sp.
CTTCCTGTATAAGATCGGCCAGAGTAAGCCCTTGATGCATATATCGTTTTGCAATGGAGACCACAAGACGAAGATTAGCACGAATCATACAGTCTTTGGCAACTTCAATGGATCTGGAGTATGCTTCAATTCTGGTTTGCAGCTCTATCAGATCACGACACTCGGAGTGTTTCTTGGCTGCACTGATAACGCTATAACGCATAAAGTTGAGTTGTTGCTTCTTGGGCTTGAGGGTAGGATCCCTTTTTTCCCAAAGAACAATGCGGCTACAGAGGAGTTCCAAATCCTTAACACCGGATTTATCACGACGAATGGCCTCTATAATAGATTCAAAACCCTGCCTGATGGTCTTGGAATATTTAGCCTCCTCTTCGGGGGTCAGCAGATCAAAACGGCCCATTTCACGAAGATAGGTCGTTGTGGTCTCTTCCCCGTCATGGGCTTCGTCATCGTGGGCTACAGTAGCAGAATCCTCTTCCTCGCCATCCTTATCGGAGGCATCGGGTTTCTTCCACACTTCACCAGAGAGGGTGCGTTTTTCACCTTCCTTGCCATCCTGAGTCACAATTTCAATCTTGTGTTCAGCAAGAAAGTTAAACACTTTCTCAATGGAGGCTGGATCCTTTATCTCATCGGGGAGAAGTCTATTCAGTTCAGTGAAACTGATACACTCTTCTTCCTTACCCGCCTTAAGAAGTTCTTCTTTAAGTTCGGCCTGCAATGGGAGGCACTCCTTTACCTAACTATATCTAAGAATATCAAAACCGCATAAAAGGGGGAGTATCGCCCCTAAAATACGGTAACTTTTCAGTGCTTCAAAGAAAAAAAATCTTTTCGTTCAAAATAAAAAATGGCAGCAAAACGCCGCCAATCAAAACACCCTCGAACCTCTTATTTTACAATATATGGCCACAAAAAGCAATCAAATATCCACATGAGTCCAATAGAATTCTTTGTCACAAACGCTACACTCCCCTATCCACCGGATTTGCCATACAATGGAAGAGGTGGTACAATTCGGAAATAATTAACTCCCCCTCCGCCAACAGGTACTTTACCCATATGAAGAATCTTTTTATCCTGAGCAGCCCGCGTAAAGATGGCAATTCCGATACTATGGCCAGAACGGTAGCCTCAGAGCTTATGCAGGAACCTGGCAATACAGTGGAATTTGTCAGTCTCAATACTCTAAATATCCGTCCCTGTCAGGCCTGTGGAGGGTGTTTAAAAGATGGAGTCTGTGTCATTGACGATGATATGACGCCCCTGTATCAGAAAACCGATATGGCCGACCGTATTTTTTTTGTGAGCCCGATCTATTTTTATGCCCTCAATGCTCAACTTAAGGCGTATATTGATCGTTGCCAGGCCTTTTGGGCCCGTAAATATATCCTTAACCTTCCCCACCGCACCAAAGAAGTTCGCACCGGACACCTGATCTCTTGCGCTGCAACCAACGGCGACAAGCTTTTTTCAGGGGCCACACTCACCATAAAATGTCTCTGCGACACCCTCGACCTCCACTATGGCGAAGCCCTCCTCCTGAGAAACCTTGAAGGCCCTGACGCCCTCACACGAGAAACAGTGAAACTTCAGGGCTGTAAATCATACGCCTCAAAAATCACCCTAACTACCATTTGAGCTAGACATTGAAACACTGTTCTAGTCAAAATATGAAAGACTAAACAAAGCCTTGACAAGGCATCTTCAGTCAGGTAAAAAGATGCCAAATAATGGCCCCATCGTCTAGCGGTTAG
>CAYWMZ010000621.1:0-1754 GCA_964459485.1 uncultured Desulfocapsa sp.
TGTCAGTGGTGTCGTGTAGATCGGCCGGTTTCCACGGAGCATATCTGCAGTAATAACTGTGACGAGGGTGCTGATCACCGGTGTTTTTCCAGTATTAAGGTCAATCGATAAGTCTCCACCAATGGTCAATACATAGGGGGGTTGACTATCAGCTGGAACTGAAAGCCCGGTAATTTGAGCTGATGCATTAGTGATTGCAGACGAAACCGGAGTGTTTACATCGTAAAATTCAGGAAAAGAAGGGTCAAGGAGATAGATTTTGGCATCTGCAAAAGCTAGAGGTCCCTTGATACCAGCGCCGACTATCTGGATTTGTTCACTGGCAGGCTGAGTGCTTCCGGGCTGTGCATTTTCTGAGCCAGTACCGCCACCACAAGCAGATAAAAGTGAGACCATGCAGAGTCCTGCAAAATATAAGCTACCAATCGATTTCATCTGTCCGTCTCCGGTATGTGTTGCAATACAAACAGACTAAGCGGCACATCTGGACGGATTCTTCGAGACGGTGATCACAAAATGTAGAAATGTTTGTTCTTGAAAGCTAAGTTAGAGTTTATAGACGGGTTCACGCCGGTCCTTGTTTAGCCTTAATCTGTTACCAGACTCACCACATCCAGTTTGAATTCTTTCGAATATTTCTTTCGTGTCGTTATTTTTACTTTCCTCAGTTAAGATGATTACCTTAACTGGGTTGTACAAATCCATTGGGCCACGTCAAATCGGGGTGGTATGTTCTAAAGAAACAAAGGGAATGTCACGATATTTGATTGTAGACGTTGATCTCAACGGGGAATTATTTTTGAATTTGGTGTGGATGACAAAAAGAATAATGGCGATGGGGTTTGCCGAGATGGCAAGTCGTGTGACGCAATTACTGTTCCAATATGGCGTGGCTATTTTACTAGCTAGCGGGTGGCGTCCAAATGTCAGGACATCGACACGAATAGATAGATCAATATTTGCTGCACAGAGTCTGGATGTTGCAAGTATGTGGAGTAGCCGGTTTACTTTGGATTCAAGCAAGCTCGACAGGCTTGTGAATGGCAGGATGGATATTTTTTCCCATAAAAATGTGGAATTGGGGCGCCCTGTAGACTGGTTGACGGAGCCGACAAGCGGCATTAAATCCCCGTCATGTTATGGGAAACGAATCAATTATAGAAAAAAAAAACGGGTTGGAGATGTGAAGGTTATTTGGGAGCTAGGTCGCCACCAGCATTTGGTTCCGCTTGCGATAGGTTATTTGTTGACAGATAATCCAGCCTACAAGGAGACTATCGCAGAGCATATCAGATCATGGATGGTATCATGCCCTTTTGGTTATACCATCCACTGGTGCAGTTCACTGGAAGTGGCATTAAGGGGTATCAGCTGGAGTATTGTTCACAGCTTGCTTCTTCTGAGCGGTGAAAAGCGCGGATTGTTTTCTCTGATGGACGACGAAAAAAATCTTCGAGATGTGCTTTACCAACATGCCTGGTTCATCCGCCATAACCTCTCATTATATTCTTCTGCAAATAATCATTTGATCGGAGAGCTGACGGGTTTGTGGACACTTTGCACGGTCTTTGATCTTGGCGCGCGTGGCAGGGGCTGGGCAGCATATGCAAAGATATATCTGGAAGAAGAGGCGGTAAAACAGGTTTATTCGGATGGTGTAGATAAAGAGCAGGCGATTTATTACCATTATTGGGTGCTTGAGTACCTCTTGTTTTCCTGCCTTGTTGGCCAGCTAGCCGGGCAGTCTTTTTCGG
>CAYWMZ010000622.1:0-1745 GCA_964459485.1 uncultured Desulfocapsa sp.
CTTTTCGACACCAACTCCGTGGGAGATCTTACGAACGGTGTAAGAGGCACCCATCATGGCTTTTTTGCGTTTGATGACCACACCCTGAAATATCTGGACACGCTCTTTTGCGCCCTCGATAATGCGAATGTAGACCTTTACGGTGTCACCGGGACGAAAGTCAGGGTGATCCTGACGCATCTGTTCCATTTCAATTCTGTCGATAATTGTGCTCATAATATTGTACCGTTGTTATCAATAATGATGCTGCCTTATGCAGCTTCATGTGTATGTATAGCTTCTTTCCTAATGGTGCAAACTCCTTCTATACACTCAGGAGACGATCGAGAATGATCGAAACTGCTGAACGTACTGAAAGATGATTGTAGCCGCTATCCGCTCCAACAGGAGGCAGACTGTAATCCGTCTTCTCCACAACCTCGGGGGCAAGACCATGGGCTGTGCCAAAGAGTAGGAGGATGGGCTCCTCTGTGCCAATTTTGGCACGAACCTCTTGGTAACTCAAACTCTTTTCCTGCATCCTGGCGCTGGTTGTAAGAACGAGGGGCCTGCGGCCACGCCTTTTAGTAACAGTTTCTATCACATCATCAAGACTATAGGAAAGCTGTACCAGTTCCAGGGCCTCTTTACGGGCAGGGTTGTAGCTGGCCCCGTGTCCACTCTTCCAATGCTCAAGTATCTCGTTGACCAGTGTATGCTGATCCTCGTAGGGGGTGACAAGATAGTAGTTGTCAACCCCGTATGTCTTAGCTGCCCTGGCAATGTCATGGAGGTCAAGATTGGTCACCGCCGATCCGATAATCTCACCAATCTTATTGACCACCGGATGATGCACAAGGACGATATCTATGCCGCTCTCTGTTGTGCTCATCATCATACCAAGGCCTTAATTCTGTCGTAGAGTTGGTGCTTACGCAGCAGCCGGGCCTCAGCTTTGCTGAAGCTTCCAAATTCCTTCTGCAATAGATCTGGTCTGCGTTCCATGGTTCGTTGCACGGACTCTATAAAGCGGTACTCTTCAATCTTTGCATGGTCGCCGGAAAGGAGCACCTCGGGGATACTCTCTCCTGCAAATTCTCTGGGCCGTGTGTACTGAGGATGTTTAAGCAACTGTCGACTGAATGTATCTTTGTCGGCAGAATCTGAACATCCCAAGACTCCAGGCAGCAATCTGGTCACTGAGTCTACGATGATCATGGCCCCAAGTTCACCACCTGTAAGGATATAGTCTCCTATGGAGATTTCCATATCCACACTGGCCGCCCTGAAACGTTCATCAACACCTTCATAGCGGCCACAAATCAAATTTATATGGGACTCCCGGCTCAGCGCACGCGCCATCTCCTGGTCATACTGTCTCCCCTGGGGGCTAAGCAGTATGGTCTTTCCCTGGCCATTTCTTTTGGTTACTGAAGCCAGGGCCGCAGTGAGTGGCTCCGGTTTCATGACCATCCCTTCTCCACCACCAAATGGCCGATCGTCGGTCATGGAGTGTTTATCCGTCGCAAAATCACGGATATTAGTGATACCTATCTGGATCTGTTCTGCATCTCGTGCCCGACGGATAATGGCCTCATTCAGGGGCGATTCCAGAAGATCCGGGAAGATTGTCAGTATGTCAAATATCAATGGGGAGTATCCCCTGCACCATCAGCAGTCGTATTTATCTCAAGCAGACCGGGAGGCGGTGCAATAATCAGCTGTTTTTCATCCCTGGAGCGAATCATACCGGGAATAAGGGGGAT
>CAYWMZ010000623.1:0-1720 GCA_964459485.1 uncultured Desulfocapsa sp.
GCATCACCTGGATAAACATGGTCCAGCGGGGAAAGTTGCCGTCCTCAATACTCTGATAGAGATCTTCCTGATGACTTTCCCGGTTCCCGCCGACCAGGGCTCCCGCCTCTGCGTCGGTGAGATTCTCCACACCCTGCTGACTGTGAAAGTGAAATTTCACCCAAAATCGTTCATTTTGATCATTGATCAGACTAAAAGTGTGACTGCCAAACCCGTGCATATGTCTGTAGCTCTTGGGAATACCACGATCGGACATGGTGATGGTCACCTGATGCAGGGCCTCTGGCAGTAGCGTCCAGAAATCCCAGTTATTCTTAGCACTGCGCATATTGGTTTTGGGATCTCTTTTTACTGCGTGATTTAAGTCAGGGAACTTTAAGGGGTCACGGAGGAAAAAGACCGGGGTGTTGTTGCCAACCAGATCCCAGTTTCCTTCTCCTGTGTAAAACTTCACTGCAAAGCCCCGGATATCACGCTCGGCATCGGCCGCTCCCCGCTCTCCGGCAACAGTAGAAAATCTCGAAAAAATCTCCGTTTTCTTGCCAATCTCTGAAAAGATATCCGCCTTGGTGTACTTACTGATATCATGGGTTACGGTAAAGGTTCCGTAAGCACCAGACCCCTTGGCGTGCATACGACGCTCCGGGATAACCTCCCGATCAAAATGGGCCAATTTTTCCAAATACCAGACATCCTGCATCAGCATAGGGCCTCGCGGGCCTGCCGTCATAACGTTCTGATTATCAACAACCGGTGTCCCACCATTACTGGTTAACTTCTTCTTCCCGGACATAATACATCCCCCTTGTAAGTTTTATATGTCTGAATCAGGCCGCTTCTTTATCTTGCGGGACATCATTCAGAATGTCAAATAAAACCACCACCATGTGGCAGTTTTCAATCTTTAGTAAGATCTGTTCTTACTCGTATTCTTAAAAAGATCCTGAAATTCACTACCCGAATCCCAAATCACCTCTTACTGCTTCCGAGCCCCAAGGCAGCTGTTACAAACACCATGAATCTCAAGGTGTCTGGAATGGGCCTCTCCTATTCCCGCCACGGCTTTAGGAAGCATACTCTTGTCAAAATCAGGCCAGTAGACATCTTCCACCTTTTTACAGTCACTACAGATAAAATGATGATGCACGGCAAGGTTTACATCAAAGAGGGTCCTCTCGTTCATAATATGAAGCTTCTTGACCAATCCTAAGGCATCAAATGTTGCAAGGGTCCGGTAGACCGTATCGATGGCAATGGTTGGCAGACGATCATGGATCCTTTTGTAAATCTGTTCAGCAGATGGGTGGTCACTGGCGACCATCAACTCTTTGAATATCTCCAGCCGCTGATGGGTCAGTTTTATTCCGGACTCATCACAGAGCTGCCTGAGGTTATCCAGTTGCCGTTGGGTAAATACTCCACTTTTCATCCTTAGCCTCGTCGTAAGATTCATTCTTACTAAAGACTAACTCCCAGAATACTTTCTGTCAATAGGAATTATTCTTTTTTAGTATCTCTTGCAAAGACTCTTTAAAAATCCTCTAAGAGCGGTGCTCCCGCTCCTTCATACAGTTCTCCAGCCCTTTACCTGCAAGCCAGGCCTCAAGATTATCGGCAAAAAATCCGGCAAAGCGTTCATGCCAATCATCCACTGCATCACAGTAGTGGGGGCTTATCATAATGTTATCCAATTGCCACAATTGACTCGACTCTGGCAATG
>CAYWMZ010000624.1:0-1716 GCA_964459485.1 uncultured Desulfocapsa sp.
ACAAAGACGGCAAACCTACTGCTGATTTTGGGGAACTGGCCATTGGCCGGGTGGCTCTGCGATAAAGAGAAATGAGACATGGGAAGGAGCCAGCCCAACAGAGGTGTAAATTGCTATTTCATTCTTTCTTTCATACACCGAACTGATCATGGTGTTCAGCACAATAAAGATAGAGATCAAAAGGGGAATAACGATATTGGGGACACCACTGTACTGGATGGAATCGCTCTGATTGTAGAGCCATACCCCATCTTTTTCTCCAGCAAAAATTGCCATGGAGAAACGATCCACCAGGTCTTCTGCGGTGTGACTGATGGAACTGCTCTCCCCTGGCAGTACCGCAAGATTCTTGAGTTTCCCTCCGAGACTGAGCAGGCTCTTAGCGGGAATAATGGCTACCTGGGATGCGGCGATATGGCGGTATCTGCTCTGGAAGGATCGGACGTCATCCCCCGACTCCATGGCCTCCTGTTCCACCTCGGTAATTGCGGTACCCGACTCTTCCGGGAAAGTCACGGGGCTGAGCGGCTCTCCATCAAGATCCAGGGCCTGGTCAAAACGGCTTGCAGCAAAAGTTGCAATCACTGTGAACGGCTGGCCCCAGAGTAGAATTTGCTCAGTGCCATCCGCCTTGACATTGAGCCTTTTTGCCATAGCCTCTTCCAGGATGATGGCTGAGCTGTCGTCAGTATTGAACCAGCGGCCCGCAGTGAGGATGCGATCCATACCGGTGACCCGGGCCTCAGCGGGGGAAAGCCCAATGAGGCCCAGGAGCTCAGCACTCTTGTCCTCCCGGCGCAGGGGCACATGAACAGACTGGGTAGGATCACCCGCCTCAAGCCAGACCCTTGGGGCAATCCCCCTGCTGTCTTGAAAACCATTTACCAGGCTATTTACTGCCTCCACCGGGAGGCTACGCCAGTCTACACGTTTCAGGAGGAGTCCCTGGTAGGGGGCGGTTTCCTGGAAAAAGAGTCTGCCCTGCCGCTCATCGGATTTCACAGAGGTAAAGCTCATGATGGTGAAGGTGAGGATGATCAGGGTCAGGCAGGTCAGTATGGTACGGATGGGTCTGCGCCTGAGGTTGGAGACACCGAGAAAGAAGGCAGCTGCAAAGGCTTTCCAGTGGCTGATCTCCGAGGGGCGTTTATGGCTGGCCCGGCGTTGCAGGAGGATCATCTCCTCCTCAAAGCGGAAGAAGATGATAAGGCTCACCATCAGGGACAGGCCGAGGATAAAGAAGGCCAGGATGATCACCGTGGGGCTGTAGGCCAGTTGAAATGCCGGATGGACGTGGTAAATAATGGTAATGAGTAGCAGCAGGATCATGGTAAAGGCCACAATCCGTTTGTAGATATTGGCGTAGTTAAAGAGAAAACGTTCCATGCAGAAGGCGAATGGAACAAAGAGGGCGATATAGAAGAGAACCCCGAAGAGCACATCTTTTTGGGTTTTATCCACCTGCACATAGACCCGATTGGCCAGGGCCATAGATTTAGCAGCAGCCCTGTTAAAGCTCTGATAGTCCAATACCTTTAGACTGCTCTTGGCTATTTGCAGGGCGGCCATACCCCGTTTTTTGAGCTGGCTGATCTTATCATCGTAGATACCGTGGCTCTCAAGATTGGCGATGCGTGGTGAGAGCAGGGTCCAGATATCCCGGGCCGCATGGTACACCGTATTGTAGATGGCGTGATAACTGTCCACGGGGTAGCC
>CAYWMZ010000625.1:0-1715 GCA_964459485.1 uncultured Desulfocapsa sp.
TAAAAACAATAAGATAAAAAGTATAAAAGCCCTCGATACGCTCCATCCATCAAAATAAAGACCCCATAAAAACAATAGGCTACGATTAATTTCAACGCAGTCGGTCTCTGGTTTTTACGATAAATTGACAGCTTTTTGCCAGCAATATTTCTGAGATGGGAAGTTGTCGTTTCATCAGCAGGCTGTCATCTCTTCCGGTTCGGGTGGTGTTTCACTCGCCCTCGAGCGATGCGCCGGTATCAGGATATTCTGACGGATGTCTTCATGATCCGGCAGTTACACAGCCTGGTCACTCATGGCAGTTGGAGGAACCGGTTATGTTTGGAAAAGCAGATACGACCAAACTCTTGCGGGAAGAGTTGTATGAGCAGGTTTGGGCAGAGCCCATGACCAAACTTGCTCAGCAATACGGGCTTTCCGACCGAGGGTTATCCAAGATTTGCGAACGCATGGGCATTCCCGTACCAGGGCGTGGTTACTGGGCGAAGATCCAGAATGGCAAGGTGCTACCTCGTATGAAACTTCCGGCTATCAAACAATGGCAGCAAGCTAGCGTGGTGCTCAGCAAGCGAGGATGTCTTCTGGAAGAGAGCGACACCTTTCAAACACTGTCTGAAAGTATTGAGTCGGAACTTTTGCCTGAAAACCGCATTCAGGTGACCAGTGAATTGACAGAACCGGATCCGCTGGTTGAGAAAACGGCCAAAAGTCTCAGATCGGCCGGTATTGATGACCATGGTTTGGCGAAGCCCAGGGCGAAACGGTGTCTTGATCTAAAAATAGGTAAAGACAGCATAGATCGTGCTGCCCGGATCATGGATGCACTCGTCAAGGCACTCAAAGAGCGCGAAATTGAACTTCGCCTGGAAGACGAAGGCGAGAGGTGCACTCGCCTGATCGTGGACGATGAAAGCATCGGGTTTTCTCTTGAGGAGAAAGCCAGGCGCGAAAAGTATCAGCCGACTCCGGCAGAACAGAAAAAGCTGGATGAAGACTCCTACTACCGCTACCGACTCCCGGATGATAAGTATTTCCCTTCCGGGAATCTGTCGTTGAAGTTGGATCTAGGGTATTGGTCAAAGGGCATTCGCGGTACCTGGTCAGACGGAAAACGCCAACGTGTCGAGGATTGCCTCAACAAGTTTATCGTCACTGCTTACAAGGCCGCCGCACTGAAAAAGGCTGACCGAATTGAGCGGGAACGCCAACAACGCGAATGGGAAGAGGAAGAACGCCAACGCGAGATTCTGAGGAAGAAAATCAAACTCGAAGAAAACAGAGTCGAAAAGCTGACTGAGCAGGTCAAGGCCTGGCATGAAGCTCAGCAGTTACGGGCCTATGTCCAGGCGGTGAGGGGGGCGGGTTTTCAGTCTCAACGCGTGATTACTGGCGGGCAGTCCCTGGATGAGTGGTGTGCCTGGGCGTTTGATCAGGCTTTTCGGCTGGATCCCACGGTGACAAGTCCACCATCGGTACTGGACCACAAGAAAAAATACTATTGGTATTGACGTTCCCCTGATAATCCCCTGTTATGCAGTTCAGGAAAAATACCCAGGTATGTGTAGATTGAATATATCAAAAACTTGGCATATATTAAGATATGCCTAGGTAATAATAAATTGAGATTTGGCCAGAGATGTCAAAAACAAAAAGAGAGCAGGTGATCGACTTTATTCGGGAGCATTCGGTCGTCAGGCCGAAAGACCTGACGGATG
>CAYWMZ010000626.1:0-1715 GCA_964459485.1 uncultured Desulfocapsa sp.
CCCTGCGATGGGCATTGAGGCTGCACCAGTCGCTGATCTCTTCTGTATCCCTCTCCTCCATCACATAGATGGGGTAGCGTTCGGGGTTGTGGCCGTCAAGCCAGTCCCTGCGTTGGGCCACGGTGAGTGGCTCGGTGTCGGCTGTGCAGTTGCCCTGGGCAATGGCCTGATTGTAGATGGCAACTATCCGGGCCAGATCTTCCTGGCTTGCAATGCGTATTTGCATGGTGGATAAAATGAGGGTATAAGGTGAATAAACAGGGTGTTGTAGTTCGTACTGTTTATGGCTGACTCTCTTGGCGTTTGGAAACGTTACCGTATGGGATCGTTTGCGTCAAGGGACAGCTTGTCACCTCAACCCGTATCTGTTGCCCGTCTATGTTTTATCTCCACCATTCCAATAGGACAGAAAATCTCATCGCCCAACTGGCAGAGGTGCTGCGGCTCGAGGGACGGCACGACCCCTTTGCCTCCGAATACTTCCTGATCCAGAGCCAGGGCATGGAACGGATGCTCTCCCAGCGTCTCTGCGATGTCTTTGGTTCCTGGTGCAACTACGAGTATATGCTGCCCACCCGCTTTTTCGCCCTGCTGGCAGAGCGTTTTGAAATTGGAGGTGGCGTTGAGGACTATGGGCGTGAACGCCTCTGCTGGCACCTTGAAAAGATCCTGCGGAGCCTCAGTGGTGAAGTGTTTGGGTCCTTGAGTCGTTACGTTACGGGTGACTCCAGTGGCTTAAAACGTTTTCAGCTGGCACAGCAGCTGGCCCATGTCTTTGATCAGTATCAGATCATGCGTCCTGCCATGATTGCGGGCTGGCAGAAGGGGCAGCTTAGTACCACAAATCCCGCCGAAGGCTATCAGTTGCAACTCTGGAATATGCTGGTGACGGCCATCGGGCACGACAGGCATCGGGGACTATTTTTACGGGATCTGATAGCGGTACTGGGGCGGGATACCGATTTCGGAGAACTCCTGCCCAGGCGGCTCTCTGTCTTTGGCATTCACAGCATGCCGCCCATTTTTCTGTCCTGCCTGCAGGCACTGGCTGACCATTGTGATGTGCATCTGTTTCTACTCTCTCCCTGTGCCGGTTTCTGGGGGGATCAGCCCGGTCGTAGGGTACAGTTAAAAGAAGATATCCACCCTTCTGGGCACCCCCTCCTGGTCTCGCTTAGTCAGCAGGGTCGGGAGTTTCAGGATATGCTCACCGCTGGTATCAACTTTGCAAATGAGTTTCCCTCCTTTGAAGATCCCCTGAACCAGGAACGGCCAAGTCTGCTACACAGGCTGCAGTCAGATCTACTGAAGGGGGAGCTGAGTCCGGTGTCTCCCCCCTTAAAGAAGGATGGCTCACTGTTGCTGAGTTCGGCCCACTCTCCCCATCGAGAGATGATGATTTTGCATGATCATGTTTTGTCCTGGCTCGATCAGGACCCTGATCTGGAGTTGAAGGATATTGTGGTCATGGCCCCGGATATCCAGGATTACAGCGGGCTGGTATCTGCAATATTTCATGATATTCCTCACTCGGTGGCCGACAGGAATGCAAGCCTCAGTAATCCGTTCCTGGCGATCTTTCTGCAATTTATGCGGCTGGTTTCCAGTCGTTTCTCCTGGGCTGAGGTTCTTGATCTGCTGGAGCGTGAGGAGGTTTACTCCCGCTTTGATATCGGAGCAGATGAGTTGCCGCTACTCCGGCACTGGGTCATTGC
>CAYWMZ010000627.1:0-1714 GCA_964459485.1 uncultured Desulfocapsa sp.
TATTTCCCGTCTTAAAGAATCTCGGAGCTATTTAACTGCCTAACGCCCTCATCAGCGGCAGGCGAAAGGGGCGCGATTTTTTGCGGATGCAAAAATCGTGAACCTTTTGACTGTCCGCTGGATGAGTTTGTTAGCCTGATTTATTTAACATATCAGTGATTTTATCTATTATTGGGGAAAACTCTTCACCAAAACACTGCTTGATATTTGCCGTAAATATCTGTAGGCACTGTTCCTTATCAAGACCTAAATGCTCTGAAATTTCATGAAACTCATTATGTTTACCCGCTTGTAACCCATACTCTAATACTTTAACTAACCAGTCTTCATCAGCATCAACAAGTTGGGATAAGGAAATTGCTGCTTCTTGGTTTTTCTGTATGATCCATGATTCGGGCCATGTATCACCTGGCAAATATACTACATGTTCACTAAACCAACGATTAAACTCATCATCATTCTTTTCTGACATTTTTTTTGCATAATCAAAATTATCAGCTTCTAAAGCTTGTTGATCTCCATCAAAAACCGCAAGTGGTGGTTTTTCAGCTCCACGAATATATGCTGCCGCAAGTTGACGAGAAAGAGCTGATGCGGAACCTATAACAGTGAAGCTGAGTCGAGACCGAAGATGCGTTGGCAATATCGATAGTAATAAGGTTTTTGCTACTCCATCTTCTAATAGTACATCAATCTCTTTACATTCTTTAGCACCCATTTGCGCCATAGCGAAATCTGAGGAAATACCATTTGTTACTTTACTTTTACCATTGACACTTTCGAGGTAATACCTAGCATCGTGTGGTAAGGAATCAAATATTTCTTTGGAGTGTGTAGTGCAGATAATCTGTGTATGAGTTTCAAGACATGAATCTTTTAGCTTTCTAATCAACTTTCTCTGTGCTTCTGAATGGAGGCCAAGTTCCATTTCATCCATAACAAGTAATGTTCCATCCCCACAGGAGTATATGACTTTGAATATTTCAAATAGTGCATTTTCACCAGCACCCATATTCAACCCAGAGTAGATCACACCTCCTGACTCTACAATTGGGAGGTTATATTTTGCATGTTCTAGATATCTGAGACTGTCATATGTCTTTCCCAAAACATAACCGACTGCCTCTTTTACTTTATTCTCCCATCCAAATGATTCTGCTTCTTTAAATGCCTTTGAATATGATTTTGATTGGCTTCTTTCACTGTGAGGAACAATCCTCTCAATTCCAAAGAACACCACATTTCTAGGGACGCGACTAGCGTAATCATTCCACTTGCCACCTTTTCTCTTCCATCTTTTCTGATAACCTAAACCAACTCCTTCTGGAAAGGATGGGCCTTTTCTCCAGTTATTGTGTGCGAAGTGGTAAAATATTTCTATTCCCTGAGGAGGGATCTCTTCTGTGTGTTGGATGAAAAAATCTGAGAATGTGTAATAAGGGAGGCGCCTCCGTGGTAATTTGTAACCTCTAAGGTTATTATGGTACGCGCAACAAGCTAATGCCAAGATAGTTGATTTACCAGCACCATTTCGCCCCGCAATTGCTGTAATCGGGAAGTTAAATTGAATATCAAGTGTATTCAATCCTCGCAAATTGCCCTTGCGTAAATCAATGTTCCGTAGGAGTGCCCGTGAAAAATCATTAGTGAACCATTTCCTGAGCTGCTTATCTTGACGGCTTTCTCGATATTTCATATTTTTGCTCTAGGCTAA
>CAYWMZ010000628.1:0-1712 GCA_964459485.1 uncultured Desulfocapsa sp.
CGTTTGGTGGTGGCTGCGGTGACAACGGGGCCGATACGTTTCTTGACCTGGCGGATACTGCTATTGCTTCCAAGAATCGTCGGAGACGAGCCCGAAGGGTGTCTGGCCGAAGTAGAGACAAGGGCAGTGGATCTATGGGGCCCACGGGCAGCAGGTGTTTTCAGGGGTACGACATTCCACTTGCTGACGTCACTAAGGGCAGGGACTCCGGCGTAGCAATGGGTTCCCCCCCCCAGGAAAAGGAGACTGGAGAGAGTCAGAAATACAAAGAGAGCAGGTAAACGGAATAGTGGATGCATAAAAATGATTTTATGAAAAACTATGCAGAACATAGCTGTTAAATCTAATGAATGGAATTCCTATTGTTAATAATTATAGGCTGTCCTGGTGACTGTCAAGCATATTCAGCTTTTTCATGGGTTAATGGCACTATTTGGGTGAGAAAAGCGAATTTACATTCTTAATTGACCTGAAAACTACTTTTATGTACTATGCCACCCAATATTTAACAGAGACATTACTTTAATCAAATTCGTGAGCAGTGAGGTGTTTCATGCCGGAGTCGAATGATGTTCGGATGACCTTGAATTACATACTTGATAATAGCGTCCAACGATATGGGGAGCTCCCGGCCATCGGTATGGCTGCCGGGGAGGCCCTGAGCTATCAGGCCTTTTACGATCGTATCCTGGCGCTGGCCGGTCATCTTGCCCGGGAGGGGGTCAAAAAAGGTGATCGGGTGGCTATTTTATCTGAGAATTCTCCCCATTGGGGCATGGCCTATTTTGCCATTGTACGTTTAGGTGCCATAGCGGTGCCCATCCTTCCGGATCTCCCCGAGGCCGATGTACACCACATCCTCAATGAGATGGAAGTCCCCGTCCTCTTTGTCTCTCATCGTCAGATTGAGAAGATCTATGAGTTGAATCAAAAGAGTTTGCGGAGGATTATCACTCTGGATGATTCGGGTGCCACCCAGGATGTGATCGAGGTGACCTTCTTCTCAACATATCTTCAGGAGGCCTTGGACGCAGCACAAAATGACGATATGGAAGTGCCGGAAACGCCTTTTGCTGAAGTTAACGAAGATGACCTGGCTTCCATTCTATACACCTCCGGCACCTCCGGCTATTCAAAGGCCGTGATGCTCAGCCATAAAAATCTCACTGCCAACGCCTACAGTGCTGCAACCTTGCTCAATGTGGAGAGTGGCAATGTCTTCCTCTCCGTATTGCCAATGTCCCACACCTATGAGTTTACTTTGGGATTTATTACGCCTCTGATCAAGGGCTGTAAGATTGCCTATGCAGGCAAGACTCCCACCCCCGCTATTCTCCAGAGACTGTGCGCACACGAACGGCCCAAGGTGATGTTTGCGGTGCCCCTTATTATGGAGAAGATCTATAAAAAACGGGTTCTGCCGCAGATTGAAAAGAGCAGCTTTCTTAAGCTTCTGTGTCGATTTTCCTTTGGAAGAAAGTTTGTTTACAGGAAGATCGGTGCCAAGTTGATCGATTTTTTTGGCGGCAAGCTTGAGGTTATGGGGATTGGCGGGGCTGCACTCAACCCTGAAGTGGAACAGTTTTTAAAAGAGGCAGGATTTCCCTATCTTATCGGCTATGGGCTCACTGAATCTTCTCCCCTCCTGGCAGGTGGCCCGGTGGGAGACCCCAGCATCGTAGTGGGTTCCACAGGGAAACCCTTCCCTGGGG
>CAYWMZ010000629.1:0-1708 GCA_964459485.1 uncultured Desulfocapsa sp.
GGCTCCCCAAAAGCATTGAGGCTGCGTGCCGCATTCACATCCACGGTTACATACATGGTGAGAGTGGTGTCAGACATGGCACCATTAGGCTCGATATTCATCATGCAGGTCTTACTGGGTTTTGTAAAGGCCAGGATAACATTCTGACTAGAGACCTCACCAGCCAATTTCCACTTGTTCTTTTTCATGGAGGCAATGATAAATTCTTTGAGAGAGTACATCTCAACCCTACCCGTATAGTGGATTATCCCCCCCCGAAAAGAATCGGTACGGATGGACATACTGCCTTTAGTGGTGTACTTCATCTCAGAAGGCAGCTCGATATCTTCGTAGTTTCCAACGCTACTAGTCATCGTCGGCAAACTATCCCCCCCATCACCAGAAGACATACCGGTGCCCTGAGTATTCGCTCCCAAACAGCCGGTAAGACCCAACAACAGCAGTGCCATAGCACTAAACAACAAGTTTTTATACTGCATTTTTCCACACTTCATAGCTAGCTCTCCATTCGTTCACATTTTCAGCATTATGCCATTATTATTGAAAAGACCTATACCTAATAATTGTTCAAAATATCTTATTTTACAAATAGATAATTGAGACACCCGCTTTTGTCGAGCCTTTTTCAGAAACCGGATTCAAGAAGAGAATCATGACTCCTCCTCTAGCCCGCCCACACACATATATTTAATTTCAAGATACTCATCAATTCCATACTTGGAGCCTTCCCGGCCAATCCCCGACTCCTTCATGCCACCAAAGGGTGCAGCCTCTGAGGAGATTAGGCCAGTATTGACACCAACCATCCCATATTCAAGGGCCTCGGTCACCCTCCAGCACCTGGCCATATCACGACTAAAGAAGTAGGAGGCAAGACCATATTCGGAGTCGTTGGCCATGGCAACGCCCTCAGCCTCATCTGTAAAGACAAAGATCGGGGCCACCGGGCCAAAGGTCTCTTCCCTGGCAATTTTCATCTCTGAGGTCACATCCATGAGAATGGTAGGCTCAAAGAAGGTGCCACTTGTCCCCACCCGGTTGCCACCAGCGAGGAGTGTTGCCCCTTTGTCCACAGCGTCCTGTATCTGTTCCTCTACCTTAATCACGGCATTGAGGTCAATCAAAGGCCCCTGATTGGACGTAGCGTCAAAACCGGAACCAACCCGTAACTGTTCCGTAACGGCGACTTTAAGTTTTTCGGCAAACTGCCGGTAAACCCCTTTCTGAACAATAAAACGATTGGCACAGACACAGGTCTGACCGGCATTTCTATATTTTGAGGCCACCGCATCCACCACTGCTGCATCAAGATCGGCATCATCAAAGATTAGAAATGGAGCATGCCCCCCAAGTTCCAGTGAGATTTTTTTCACCGTTTCACTACATGCCGCCATCAACTGCTTCCCAACCCCGGTGGATCCGGTAAAACTCAGTTTCCGGACGATTGCACTGGAGGTGAATTCTGCACCGATCTCACGGGCAGGACCGGTAATCACGTTAAAGACGCCCTTGGGAATCCCGGCCCGGTGGGCAAGCTCAGCAAGTGCCAGGGCAGAGAATGGTGTCTGGGCCGCTGGTTTTACGACAATGGTACATCCTGCGGCGAGGGCTGGTGCAGCCTTTCTGGCAATCATTGCAGAGGGAAAATTCCAAGGGGTTATTGCAGCACAGACCCCAATAGGTTCCTTGAGTACTACAATCCGTTTTC
>CAYWMZ010000630.1:0-1695 GCA_964459485.1 uncultured Desulfocapsa sp.
CCTTTCCTGATTCGGTTACTGTGCGAGGTACCAAGCACCTCCATGAGCTGGCCCGCCTTGTGGAAGCGGGGCATCGGGGAGTGATCTTTTTCTGCATCCAGCGCACAGACAACGAACGTTTTCGTCCCGCCGCCCATATCGACCCTACCTACGCTGCGGCACTGGCCGAGGTCAGTAAAAAGGGGGTTGAGATTCTTGCCTACCAGGCGGAAGTGCTCCCCGAATCAATCCAGATCAAGCGGGCCATCCCCTGCTTTCTCCAGTAACTTCAGAATACGGGTACTCTTATGGCGTCTGATAATGAAACGAAAAAGGCGGTTATTCTCTTTAGCGGCGGTCTGGATTCCAGCACCGTTCTGGCCATCGCTCAAAAAAAAGGCTACAGCTGCTACTGTCTCAGCTTTCAGTATGGTCAGAAACAGACCGTTGAGCTGGATAAGGCTCGTCGAGCAGCCATTGAGCAGAAGGTGGCAAAACATCTGGTACTGCGGCTTGATCTTGACAAAATAGGTGGCTCGGCACTCACCGATTCCATTGAAGTCCCAAAGGGCAGGGACATGGATAGCGAATCGGATGAAATCCCCATCACCTATGTCCCGGCCCGGAACACCATCTTCCTGTCCCACGCTGTGGCCTGGGCTGAGGTTCTGGGGGTCACGGATATCTTTATCGGGGTAAATGCTGTTGACTATTCCGGCTATCCTGACTGCCGTCCGGAATTTTTGGAGGCCTTCAGCATCATGGCCAACCTGGGAACCACGGCCTGCGTTAAGGGCAATAAGAAATTTAGTATTCAGGCACCGCTGCTCAAAATGAGTAAGGCCGAGATTATTCAGAAGGGTATGGAGCTTGGAGTGGATTATGCGGGAACCCATAGCTGTTATGATCCGGTGGGGGAGAAGGCATGCGGGGAATGTGACGCCTGTGTTCTACGTTTAAGGGGCTTTGCAGAGGCGGGATTGGTGGATCCGGCAGTTTATGTGGATGGGGGAAGTAATAAAAGGTGAAAAGATAAAAGATTAACATCGACTATCGAACACCGAATATCGAACAATAAATGTCGAATTTTGAAGGGGAAGATACTTCGGTGTTTTCTTTTTTATGCGTTTAACTCGTTATGGGTGATCTTGCCGCCCATGATGGTCAATACCGCCTTTCCTTTGAGCTTCCAGTCAATAAAGGGGGAATTCTTGCCCTTGGAGAGAATGGAGTCTTCACTGTAGACAAACTCTTTCTCTGGATCTATCACCGTCACATCGGCCACAGTGCCTATGGCGATGGTGCCACCTTGCACTTTCAGGATACGGGCCGGGGTAGACGACATCAGCTCTACTAAACGATTTGCATCGATAACTCCATCTCGAACCAGTGCCATGGCAAGTGCCAGGGAGGTTTCAAGTCCGATAATTCCGTTGGCGGCCTGATCAAACTCCAGCTCTTTTTCCAGCACTGAGTGGGGCGCATGGTCGGTGGTAATGGCATCAAAGGTGCCATCTGCCAGACCCTTACGAATCGCCAACCTGTCTTCCTCGGTACGCAGGGGTGGGTTCATCTTGGCATTGGTATTATAATCGGCTACGGCCTCTTCGGTGAGGGTGAAGTAGTGGGGCGTGGTCTCGGCTGTGATCGGAACGCCCCTCTTCTTGGCCTGGGCAATAAGCTCTGTTGCGGCCCTGCTACTCACATGGGCAATAT
>CAYWMZ010000631.1:0-1692 GCA_964459485.1 uncultured Desulfocapsa sp.
GGTACTCGCCCCCGATATCCGGGGTCGTCCCTTCGGGCAGCACGGATACCGGCAGACCGCTGCGGTCAATGATCTCCCGGGTATAGGGGAGGTCCAGGCATTCCTCGCTCACGTGAAGCCGGCGTACGTAGGTGGATGGATCGGTATATGCCATATCTCTTCCTGCTGAATCCGTGACAGCAGCTCTATAAATAGTTTTCTAACGGGTGCCTTGAAAAACCAGCTTTTCCCTTCAAGCTAGAGTTTGGAGTTTCAGCCTTCGCGCCTGACTCATTGTGCTGGCACGAAAAACAGTAAAAAAATACAGAAAAATATCAAAAAATCATTGACATAAACAGCAAACGGCGGTAGCCGCGTCTTCTCAGCCGAAAAGAGAAGAGATAAAAAATACACAGCGTGCTTTTCGGCTGAGAAGACGCGGCCTTCAGAAGAAAGATCAACCAAATCTTCTGGAGGCCGCTATGGAAAACAAGGGATACTCCACTATCCCCGTAATCCTGTTTGAAAGTATCACATTTCTTGCCAAGGCTCTACCGATACGTTCGATTCCGACCTTTATCGAACTGCTTATCGGGGCAATGCTCACACAGTCGGGTTTCGTCACCGAGGCCTGGCTGGCAGTTGATTGCCTGCGTAGCTGGAGCGGATATTACAAATGGCTCCAGCAGGGTAAATGGTCATGGGTTGCACTTGGCGTACAACTGGCCCGGCTGGTGGTAACGCGGTTTCCACAGTCGGCCTGGTATCTGATCTTTGACGACACTCTGATATATCGTTCTTCCGGTAAAGCACCCGGCAGCGGTATCTATCATCAGCATGGCCGCAAACCCAATCGGCCGCAATATGCCAATGGCCAGAACTGGGTGACCATGGCCCTGTCCATCAGCGGCAAGGGCAGAGTTGCAGCGATTCCCTTGTTGTCCCGATTGATGCGGTATAAAGGCAACAGGGGAAAGTTGCAGGCAGTCAAGACGCTGCTCCGGATTATTGCCCCGGTTTTTGCCCACAGGGAGAAGCCGTATTGCCTGCTGGACTGTTGGTTTATGAAATGGCCCTTGCTCAGTTACATGCTTGAGCATGGTTTCCATGCCATCGGTCAGGTACGACGGGATACGGCTCTGTACGGTATCCCTATACCGACCGGCAAACGAGGCAGGCCAAGAAAATATGGGGATAAGTTTACCCCGGAAGTTGTGGCAGCCCTGCCCGTATATCGCAAAAAGCTGCATCTGTACGGCCGGGAGCAATGGGTTTGTTTCAGAACTGCTGCCTGTAAAGCAAAATTTCTCAGGGGCCATGTTGTTCGGGCCGTCTGGGTACAGTTTGAACATGAGGACGGCTCATTAAGCAGGCAGCGTCTGATATTGTCTACCCGGCCAACTTTGTCGGCCGAGGAGATACTTTGTTCCTATGCAAGGAGATGGTCGATAGAGCCCCTGTTCAACCAGATGAAAAATCACTGGGGCTGGAAGGAATCATGGCAGCAGTCACGACAGGTACTGCACAGGTGGACGCAAATCCTTTCGATTGGTTATGCGTTGACAGAATTGCTGGCCACCTGTTGCCATGATCAGGTGCAACACTTGATCGACCTGACACCGTGGAGGCCGAAAACCCAGCGGACTGCCGGTCGAATTCGCCAGGGATTGAAAATCATTTTAGGCAATGTCAGAGTCCGGGACTGGTGGAACC
>CAYWMZ010000632.1:0-1684 GCA_964459485.1 uncultured Desulfocapsa sp.
AGGCAAGTTTTCTATGGAACGTAGCACTGCGATGAATGAGCAAGCAAAAGATTTTAGGCCTCGACCTTGGTACAAATTCAATTGGGTGGGCACTGCTGGAAACTGGCAATAATGGTAAAGCCAACAGAATAATAGATCTCGGCAGCCGTATTTTCATCAAAGCCGTTGAAGAAAAGACCCCCACCCCAAAGAACGTAAAACGCCGTGATGCGCGCTTAGCTCGCCGAGTGGTGCAACGCCGAGCCCATCGTAAGCAGCGAATGCTTAATTATCTGGTTAAATTAGGATTGCTACCGGAGGAACTTCAAGGCCACACGCAACCTGAGATAATACTCAATCGCCTGGGAGATCCCCGTTCCAGATAGTCCACCGGGCGCACCCCAAAGAGCTGTTCACAAAAGGCTGTCTCGTCATGGGTTTCCGCCAGATGGGTATGGAGACGAACCCCTTTGGATCTGGCCAGCTCCGCACTCTGCCGCATCAGCTCCTCACTGACACTGAAGGGAGAGCAGGGAGCCAGTGCCACCTGGAGCATGGCTCCTTCTCGGCTGTCGTGGTATCTCTCCACCACCCGCACACAATCGGCAAGGATACGCTCCTCACTCTGGATGATGTTACGGGGCGGCAGACCGCCCTCATCTTCCCCAAGGCTCATGGAGCCCCGGGTCAGGGTGGCCCGAATGCCCATTTGGGCAATGGCATCCACCTGAATATCCAGGGCCTCGGGGGCAGTTTCCGGGAATATGTAATGATGATCGGCTGCGGTGGTGCAACCGGAGAGAAGCAGCTCTGCTGCTGCCAGTCGAGTGGAGACATGGATCATCTCTTCGCTGAGTCCTGCCCAGAGGGGGTAGAGACTTTTGAGCCAGGGGAACAGCTCTTTATTCAGCGCAGCCGGATAGGCACGAGTCAGGGTCTGATAGAAGTGGTGGTGACTATTGATAAGCCCCGGCAACAGGACATGCTGCGAGGCATCAAAGACCCGGTCCACTGCACCTTTAGGCTCTTCACTCGATTGCAAGACCTGAGCGATCACACTTCCATCAAGCACCACCCCTCCCCTCCCGTCCTGCCCAACAGGAACCAGAACAGCCAGGGGATTTTTTATCCATACCTTCACGAAACCCTCAGCTCAGCTTGGCAAGAAGCCCGGTGCGCTCATTAAAGGCATCAATAAGGGTATCAATTTCCGCCATGGATTTGTGAATACCCGTCCAATAATCCGCATCGTACCACTGGGCCTCTATCTCTTCGTAACTCTTCCCCTGCTGCTCCACCCAGGTAAAGTACTTGAGATTATGAATGCGTTTCCTGTCCACATAGCTCAGTTCCCGCATATTATCGGTGCTCTCACCCAGCATATAACGATGAAAGGTGGCGGCGGCATCCTGTGGCACGAACTCACCCGCCTCCTCTGTCAGCTCGCCCAGGCGGCTCTGGTACATCTCCATGGAGTCGGTGGCCATGGTTATCATTACATCGCTTCCGTCCATCTCGTAATACTTGGCAGTCTTGATGGCGGCCAGGACGTTTGCGATACTTGAGATTCCCAAGAGATGCAGATCAGCAACCAACTCTGGAGAGACACCCTGCTCCACCAGATACTCCTTTCCGGCCGGCTCATTAAAGAGGCGTATCAGGCCCATGGGAGCGTTGTCATCAATGGCAGTAACAACATCACTAT
>CAYWMZ010000633.1:0-1676 GCA_964459485.1 uncultured Desulfocapsa sp.
GGTAGGGAGCCATGTAGCTGGAGTAGGTCTCCAGGGTCTTCATCTTGATTGCTTCAGGGACGTTGTTGGGGCCGCAAACTGCTATGACCAGTCCCACCGTAGTTTTATCGGCAATGAGTGGAATAATATGGATAGATTTTGGTTTCAGAGTTCCAAATGGCGTGGTGGTAGCAATCCAGTCAAAATTCCCTGATTCCACATCTATACTGTGGATGCCGCCAGAATCGATGGTGTCACTTATTATCCCCTGCCAGGTATCGAGTTTGCGGGGCAGTTTGTGGTCGGTATCAAGATCATGGCTTGCCAGAAGTATCATGTCATCCTCTATCTTGCCGTAGAGGAGTCCTGAACTGATACGGGTTGTTTTGATAAAGTAGCTGAGGATGATCTCGCTGATCGTGTTTAGATCAACGGTGGACGAGAGGGTGGAGATAATGTCTCTGAAATCTGCCTCATGGGTGAAACGCTGTTCCACCGTTTTACTCATGGTGTTAAAGGCCTGGGCTACCTCTCCGATGATATCGTCGGTCTTGACTGAGATTGCATAATTTGCCGCCTGTGGTTTTCTGCTGAAACGGGCAGCACTGATCTGCTTATTGACCTGATTCATGCCGTCAACAAGAAAGCGTAACTGTTTGGAGATCACCAGGGAGAAGAGGATATAGTTGGCCACTCCCACGGTGATTCCAGCACCGATACACATTACGGTGAAGCTGATACTGAGGGCCTTGGGGTCGTTGAAGTAGACTTTTGTGAAGAGTGGGAATGCTGCTCCCATGGTGATGCCAAAGGAGATCATGGACAGAAAGAGGATATGAAAGACGTTATGGGTCTTTTTTTTGCCGGTGCTGGCAACGGAGTTTGATTCGCGGTGTAACTGGTGGTTATTGGAGGAGGGTCTCTTCATGGTATCTTTATGGTATCAGGAAGGTTTCGGCTGTCTCCAGCGTTTGCGTGTCTGTAGCACCATGTCCTTCTTTTTAAAAGAGAGGCAATTGTACCCGAGTATTTCTTCGATTTCTTGGGCAAATTCTCGACAGGGGCGTACCGTTAGGTCTTTCAAAATTTCGATATCCACCTCACCCTGACCGGGGAAGTGCATTGTGAGAAGCAGGGGGCAGTTGCCGTGATAGCGGTAGAGGGCCTGTTTTAGTGCCTCAAGCCGTTTCCTACTGATTTTGTCACTGTTGAGCTGGATATTGATGGATTCGGTGTGGGTTTCCCGGGCCTTAGGAAGGAGCTCTAGCGTTTGGGCTATGATCTTAGGGCCACGTTCATCCACCTGGACTGTACCTTGAATAATAATGGTCTCTGTGGATGTGAGCAGGGAGTAACATTCGGCAAAGGTACTTGGGAATACAATGACCTCAACGGCGGCCAAGAGATCTTCCACGGTGATAAAGGCCATGGGATCGCCCTTTTTACTCTTGAGCTGTTTGCAGCTGCGGATGAGACCACCGATGCGTACCGGCTGTTCATCACCATATTCTGCAAGCCCCGTGATATCGGTGTCTGTGATTGTCTTGATATCCTGAAGATCCTCGTCCAGTGGATGGCCTGTTATATAAAAGCCAACGGTCTCTTTCTCTTTAGTGAGGCGTTCCCGTTCTTCCCATTCAGGGATGTCCGGCAGGATAATACCGCTCTTGTCAGTGGTGTCGGTGGTGGGTGACAAT
>CAYWMZ010000634.1:0-1672 GCA_964459485.1 uncultured Desulfocapsa sp.
GTGGGGCCGGATGGAGTGGTGTATCCGTCTCCTGCCTTGGTTGCCATGGAGGGCTGTGCCTGTGGCCATCTGGACCTGGGACTTGCCAGCATCTGGAAGACAAGTCCGGTGCTGCAATCCATTCGCAGCGCAAGTCTTATTGACTCTCCCCAGCATACCATGAATCCCCTGAAATTCCTGGTGGGCGGCTGCGATATTGACCATAGTTTCATGACAGGGGGCCAGTGGCTGGGCCACGATCCTTACGTTCCCCTTTACAGCCGCATTGCCCTACAGTTGATCGAGGATCAGGTGGCGGCTTACAAACGATCAGGAAATGGCGCTGTGTTGCTGCGCATGGGGGACGTGCGTCACGACTGTCCGGCAGCTGAAGAGGGTAGTTCTGATGTGGCCCTCACCCATTGCAACTGTCTGATCTCACTGGCGTCAGATACGGGGCACAGCTCTGTTCGTGAATTCTATGCTGAGGCTGCACTGTCTGCCAAAGAGAATATTGCCAACCCCCTGGCCCCGGCCCAGCAGGAGGCAGATTTTATCTCGGAAGAGACTAAAAAACACTCCTACGGCTGTGGCAGTCCGGTGACCGACGGGGCTCCCGCTGAGGGTGAAACTCTGGTGGATCTGGGATCTGGCTCGGGGATAGAATGTTTTATGGCGGCGGACTCGGTGGGCAGAGAAGGGAGGGTCTATGGCATCGATATGACCGACGAGATGCTACTGTTGGCACGTAGTTCCCAGGGCGATGTGGCCAGGCGTCTTGGCTATGACAATGTGGAGTTCCGTAAAGGTTTTTTGGAAGAGATTCCACTGGCAGACTCCATGGCCGACGTGGTGATTTCCAACTGTGTGATCAACCTCAGCCCCGATAAGCGGAAAACCTATCAGGAGATTATGCGCATCCTGAAACCCGGCGGACGACTGGTGGTCTCTGATATCGTGACCGATACGGCCATTCCGGCAACGCTTAAGAACAATGTCCGCTACCGTGGTGAGTGCCTTGGTGGTGCCATGCAGCAGGAGCAATTGGTGGCCATGATGGAGGCGGCAGGCTTTGTCTCCATTCGTTTTATCAAACGTTTTCCCTATCGTCAGGTGGAGGGTATGGACTTCTTTTCCCTCACTTACGAGGCCTTTCGTCCGGCCCTGCTTCCCATTATGCAGGCCCCGCAGGATGTGGTGTACAGAGGGCCGTATGGCGCAGTTTACACCGAATCCGGTACTCTGCTGGTAAAGGGCAGAAGGACATCTATTCCGGCTGCAGACGTGGCCCTGCTTGATGATTCGGTCTTTGTCCTTGACGCTGCGGGGGCGGTGAGCAATGTGCTGATGGAGAATTCCTGCTGTGCCCCACTGACTGAGATTAGTATGGCAACAGGTGCTTGCTGTGACACTTCAGCATCATCTGTTTGTTGTGACAGCAGTGTGGTGCAAGGGGCGCCTGAGAAGAAACCAGAGGGCTGCATGGTCTGCGGCAGTGCGCTGCACTACTTCAGTACGGCAAGAGAGATGTCTTGTAGCTACTGTGGCATGAGTTTTTCAAGCAACGGTTGCTGTGAGAAGGAGCATTTTGTCTGTGACAATTGCCACCAGGAGAATGGCCTTGAGGTGATAAGGTCCATCTGTTGCAGCACCACAGAACGGGATATGATACGACTCCTCGAACTGATCCGCA
>CAYWMZ010000635.1:0-1671 GCA_964459485.1 uncultured Desulfocapsa sp.
CCACAGCGTGCAACGACTCTTTAAGATTTTCGGAATTGATGAAGTTGTTATCAATAGAACCGTTGCGACACTCAAGCTCAGCCCTGAGGTTGAAATCGGCTACTATCCTGTATTCCCAGACGTCCATCTCAGTATGACCATACGCGGCAACAAAGAGGAAGAGATAGAGACCCTGGCCACAGAAAGCAGTTTACTCCTGGAGCAAAGTCTCGATGCAGCTCTTTATGGAAAAGAGCGGGACACAATGGAGTCCGTTGTGGGGGAGTTACTTCGGGACTGCGACAAGACACTCTCCATTGCCGAATCCTGCACTGGCGGCCTTATCAGTCACCTTATAACCTCTGTACCCGGAAGTTCCAGCTACTATCTCGGTGGCGTCACCTCTTATGCCAACTCCATGAAGAGTCGTTTTCTCGGGGTCGATGCGAACCTGCTCGACTCCCAGGGAGCAGTGAGCGAAGAGGTGGCAAGGGCCATGGCCAACGGGATGCGTAAACAGAGCAAGGCCGACATCTCCCTCTCGGTCACCGGCATTGCAGGGCCTGACGGAGGCAGTGAAGAAAAGCCTGTGGGCACTGTTTTTATCGGCCTGGCCGATGCCAGCGGAGTATGTGTCCAGCAATGCCTCTTCTCAGGAAACAGATACGAGATACAGCGTATGACTGCGCAAACAACGCTCGACATCCTGCGCCGGTCTCTGCTAAAACTCTGATCCAACCAATTTTTCATATAAAAAACAAACGGCAACAGCCAACTACTATGAGGTTTTTCCATGGCAGCAGCAAAAGACAAAGAGGGCAGTGTAGATAACGCAATAAGCCAGATCCAGCGGCAATTTGGCAAGGGATCCATCATGCGACTGGGGTCTGCTGAGATCGAGAGCATTCCCGTCATCTCAACAGGTTCCCTCAGCCTTGATATCGCATTGGGAGTGGGCGGCTTCCCCAAGGGCAGAGTCGCTGAGATCTATGGGCCTGAATCATCCGGAAAGACCACCCTGGCCCTGCATGTCGTTGCAGAATCCCAGCAAAACGGTGGTACGGCAGCCTTTATTGACGCAGAACATGCCCTCGACACGGCCTATGCCAAGCGACTTGGTGTGGATGTGGACAATCTGCTGGTGTCCCAACCGGACTTTGGTGAACAGGCACTGGAAATTGCCGAGATCCTTATTCGTTCCGGCGGGGTAGATATTATTGTTATCGACTCCGTGGCAGCCCTTGTTCCCAAAGCGGAGATTGATGGCAACGTTGGTGACTCCCATATGGGACTGCAGGCACGTCTCATGTCCCAGGCCATGCGCAAGTTTACCGGTGTCCTCAGCCGTAGCAACACCGTTCTGATCTTTATCAATCAGATTCGTATGAAGATCGGGGTGATGTTTGGTAACCCGGAAACCACCACAGGCGGCAACGCCCTGAAGTTCTACTCATCCCTACGCCTCGATATCAGAAGAATAGGCGCCCTAAAGGATGGCCAGGAAATTGTGGGAAACCGTACCAAAGTCAAAGTGGTAAAGAACAAGGTGGCCCCACCCTTTAAGATTGCAGAGTTTGATATTGTCTATGGTGAGGGAATCTCCAAGACCGGAGACCTCCTGGATCTTGCAGTGGAGCAGGACATTGTGGACAAGAGTGGCTCCTGGTACTCCTATCAGGACGAACGTATCGG
>CAYWMZ010000636.1:0-1665 GCA_964459485.1 uncultured Desulfocapsa sp.
CGGGGAGCTGCACTTTTTCAAATATGGGGTGGGCGGCCCCACTATCCTGACACTCAGCGGAAAGGCGGTGGATGCCCTGCGAGCAAACAAGAAAGTAGAACTGGCAGTGGATCTCAAGGCTGCTCTCAGCCGGGAGAAACTGGATGCGCGGCTAATCAGAGATTTTGAAAAACGCTACAAAGAGCCCTTTTCCGATGTCCTGCGTGGTCTCCTGCCAGCAAAGCTTGTCCCCCTCTGCCTTGAGGCGACTACAATCCCGGCCAGTACATTGGCAGGCGCAATATCAAAAAAAGAACGCAAGAACCTCCTCAACTGGCTCAAAGAACAGCATCTTGAGGTGAGTGGCCATCGCCCCTTAAAAGAAGCCATTGTCACGGCAGGCGGTATCAGTCTGAAAGAGGTAGACCCCAGAACCATGGAATCAAAGATCGTTACAGGCCTGTATCTGGCAGGAGAAGTACTGGATCTGAATGGCAATACCGGGGGCTATAACTTGCAGGCGGCCTTTTCCACCGGCTGGCTGGCTGGGCACTGTGCCGCAGAAAGGTGAGACAGAGCACAGCAACACGACTATTTCAGGAGAACAGAACAGATGGATATGAAGATTTTCTCCACCGGTGGCACCATTGATAAGATATACTTTGATGCAAAAAACGATTACCAGGTCGGAGAACCGGAAGTGCATTCACTGCTACTTGAGGCAAATGTCAGTTTTGACTACACTATCAGCTCAATCCTCCGCAAAGACAGCCTGGAGTTAACGGAAGCTGATCGTAATCTGATCTACGATGCGGTGGCGGGTGAGTCCTGTAGCCGCATCCTCATCACCCATGGAACCGATTCCATGATAGAGACGGCCAGACACCTCTTAGGCATCAGAAACAAAACGATTGTCCTCACAGGCTCCATGCAGCCTGCCCGCCTCCGGGTAAGTGATGCTTTTTTTAACGTCGGATATGCTGTCGCCGCTGTGCAACTCCTGCCTGCCGGGATCTATGTAGCCATGAATGGCAAGGTCTTTGATCCACAGATTAGCTGCAAGAATGTGGAAGAGAACCGTTTTGAAACGATAATACGCTAATCCGGCTCTCATTCCTCACAGCTGCGGCGGCCCTAACCGACTGCCACCAGTTCCAGGTCAAAGGTCAGGTCCTTCCCGGAAAGGGGCGGGTTGGCATCGAGCACGACAAACTCATCTGTCACATCAATAACCTCAACCTGCATCACCTCTCCAGCAGCCCCGCCGACTTCCAGTTTTTGCCCTATTTCGGGTTTGAGATCGGAGGGAACCTGATCAATGGGCACCTGCATGACCATTTCGGCATTATGGACGCCGTAGGCCTGTTCCATGGGAATCTTCACGGTCTTCTTGTCACCGGCAGCCATGCCTTGCAGGGCGGAATCAAAACCGGGAATCACCATTCCCGAACCGATGGTGACGGCCAGAGGAGACTTGCCATCAGAAGAATCAAAGATGGTTCCATCTTCCAGATATCCCTTGTAGTGTACCTGAACCTTATCGCCTTTTTTTGCCTGTGTCATACTCGTATCTCCAATGCTTTTATAGTATTCTAGTTCTGTCTCCGGGGATTGCTGACCATTCCCAGGATAGTTGTCATTTTCAAAGCAAAACACCCTAGCATATATCGCCTAAAAATGATAGAA
>CAYWMZ010000637.1:0-1654 GCA_964459485.1 uncultured Desulfocapsa sp.
AAGGGCAACTTTCCCTTACCAAATTTTTGATCCTCACTGATGGTGATCTCGACATCACTGATTTCCCTAAACTCTGGACCCATGTCCTTGAACGCATTCAATGGGAGAGGGATCTTTTTGTCTTTGCCAACGTCTCCCAGGATACCCTCGACTACACAGGGCCATCTGTAAATAAAGGTTCCAAGGCGATGATGATGGGTCTTGGTAAAGAGAAAATCAGGGAACTCCCCACACAGTTCACAGGGGACTTGCCAGCACACTGCGTAAAGCTTAAGGCCTACCTCCCCGGCACTCTCGTTCTGCAGACCGACAGTTACATGCAATCTCCAGAACTTGCTGAGTACATTGCCAAGGATCCAGCACTCGCCGATTGGCCCGCAATCCTTTTAGTGGATAACTGCGAAGAGGCGACTTGCTCTGTTCAGGAATTCCTGTGGACCTTCTTCACTAGGTTTGAGCCGGCAGCCGACATTCACGGTGCCTCCACCAGTGTCAAACGATTCCATGTGGGGCTTACCCCTCCCATTGTCTTCGATTGCCGCATGAAACCCTGGTACACAGATGTCCTTGAGGTGGACGAGGCCACTAGAAAGCTCGTAGATTCCAGAATATGCACCCTCCTCCCCTCACACCTTCGTTAATTATGGAGAAGCCAGTTCGCCTCCAGAAATTTCTTGCCAGTGCCGGTATCGCCTCCAGGAGAAAGGCGGAAGAGTATATTGCTGCCGGACGTGTTCGGGTGGATGGCAAGATCAACACTGCCATGGGCCAGCAGATTATTCCTGGTAAAAACCGTGTCCTCTTTGATAACAAGGAGGTCAGTGGTCAAGAGAGGATGGTATACATTCTCCTGAACAAACCAGACGGATATGTGACGACCATGTCTGACCCCCAAGGCCGTCCCATTGTCACCTCATTGCTAAGAGGTATAAAAGAAAGGGTATTTCCGGTGGGAAGGCTCGATCTTGATACCACCGGAGCCCTGTTACTCACCAATGATGGAGAACTGTCACAAAAGATCCTTCACCCTAAATATGAGGTCTTTAAGACCTATGAAGCTGAAGTAAGGGGAATGCCCTCACTTCAGGAAATAACATCACTGGAGATGGGGATAATCTTGGAAGGAAAAATGACTGCTCCAGCTACTTTGAAAATAAAACATAGAAAAACAATGAGTTCTGTTGTAACAATAACTATTCATGAGGGACGTAAACGTCAGGTCAAAAAGATGTTTCAGGCCGTTGGGCACCCTGTTTTATTCCTGAAACGATTGTCTTATGGGAGCCTTGGTCTTGAAGGTATGCCCATGGGGGCATTTAGAATTCTTAAAAAAAATGACCTAAAAAAGATATTTTCAAAAAAAACCCCTTTACAAAAAAATAAATAGCTGATTAAATTTAATCAGTTATCGGATAAGGTAATAAAAACGCACATCAAATCGGTCGAATCCTATTTTTCGTACCCTCTTTTACAAAGAAATTTTGAGTGCAGTGAATAGGCATTTATTTCCTATTTAAAATTCTGAAAAGTGCCCAGAACGGGCCATCGCTGTAGAAAGCACAGGAGTCAGGAATGAACAAATCTGAGTTGATTGAAGCGCTGTCCGAGGACATTGACCTTCCACACAGAGAAGCAGCAGCAATTACCAACACCA
>CAYWMZ010000638.1:0-1644 GCA_964459485.1 uncultured Desulfocapsa sp.
AGTTAAAGAAAATTTGACCAATGAATCGATGGAGAGCGCACGGTAGCTTTCAAAACGGATACCGCCGGGACTGAGATCAACCGTGCATGCGCTGTCATCAATAAGATTCTCCAGCGAATCCTCGGAAAGAAATTCGGAAAGGCGGAAAGCAAATCGGGCAGGTATCCGTTCATAACGGCGCCTGTTCCGCTCCAGCATGGAGTCGAATCCGTCCCCACCAGCCTGTATAACACTCTCAAGAAATTGAGGGCAGGACGTGTAATTCGTTGTCTGGCAATAGGTGGTGACGTGCTCTGCAACCGGCAGAAAAAGCCCGCCTTTGCATAATAAACAATTCCTGCCCGACAGAGACCAGTGCGGGCAGACCTTGTCGTTCACGGAATCATCCCTGGCCGTTGTCATACCTGATCCTTTCCCTTTGCTGCAGTAATACCTTTTTAAAAAACAAAGAACAAAGCCCCCTCTTGTTCTTATTATTTTCTCACATTCAGAGTTTGCATTGCAAAAAGCACTCCACGAAACCAGGAAAACCGACTGCCGGAAAACGTAAAAACATCCCCTGAAAAAAACGCGCAGGAAATGAAGTACTGGCGGGAAAGCTGAGCTGGAGAGCTAATACAGATACAATGGGTGCCGTGAGCAGGGAAGAGGGGGAGAGAAGAAGAGAGCCCCGGCAATCCCAGGATAAACTTGCCAGGGGTTGGCTGCAGTGACAATCAAGAGCAGCCTGGTACGATGGAACGTAATGCCTTTTTTTATGAAAGATCCATACAAATTATCAAAAAACTGAGGTCAGAGGACAGCAACCAGTTCAGTCAGCGCCTGCTACGTGACAGTTGCGGTTCCGTTCTCTGATCATTTTGTTTTCATGATTTGTTGTGCCCGGCCTGCAGGCATGAAGATTAATCCGAAAATGCCCGCCTGCAGTGACAGGGGACGCACTATTTTCATGGTTTGTTGAGGCTGGGGCCAGAAAATCTGCCCCGGCCATGCTGGGTTACCTGAAGCAATACCTGTCGAAATCAGCTCAATACCCCTTCTTGATGGCTTTGGCCGATATACCGTAACGCTTCATCTTGTCGTACAGGGCCGTCTTGCCTACCTTCAACTCGGCTGCAGCCTTGGAGACATTGCCCTGGTATTTCCGGAGCGCATGCTGAATAACCTCTTCCTCAAACTCGGCCAGGATACCTTTGAGCGGCAGTACACCCAGTTTCGACTGCACGTCCACCTTGGACGTCGCGTCCTGTTTCCTCTCCGGATGCTGATCGAAAAACAGGTCCTGCTCGGTGATCATCTTGCCCCTGGCCATGAGCACGGCCCTCTGGATCAGATTTTCAAGCTCACGTACATTCCCGGGCCAGTCATGCATGAGCAGGCGATTGATAATTGACTGCGGTACAAAGTCAATCTCCTTTTTGAAGGCCTCGCGGTAATGCTTGACAAAGTAGGAGACAAGCTCGACGATATCCTCTTTTCGTTCACGCAGGGGGGGGATATCGATATTTATAATGTTGAGCCGGTAATAAAGATCAAGCCGGAACTTGTTTTCCTGCACGGCCCTGGCAAGTTCCACATTGGTGGCCGCAATGACCCGGACATCCACCTGTACCGGTTCGGTTCCGCCTACCCGGACAATCTCGC
>CAYWMZ010000639.1:0-1632 GCA_964459485.1 uncultured Desulfocapsa sp.
AAGATCGACTGGACCTTCTATTGCTCTAAGTGTGATGGTATGGCTTCCCTTCGTACCTGTTGCCATGATAAAGAGTCCCGCGTTATCCTTTCTGGTACCAAACTTCGTAAGGCCCTCTCTGAAGGTGCTGAGATCGTAGATCATTTCGGTCGTGAGGAAGTTCTGGATCACCTGAAAAAGTACTATGCAGGTCTGACCGAGAAAGTTGAGGTCAAAATGCAGAATGCAGCTTCTGGCGACTCCATGTAAGTAGTCTTCAGGACTTGTATAAGTCTTAAGAGAAGGGGAGATATCACTTTGGTGGTTTCTCCCCTTTTTTGTTTGAATCTATCTTGAAAATCTCCTCCTTATTCGTGACTTATGTCTGAAAATACCCTCACCGTTGGTCTTGGCGATCGCAGTTATCCCATCTTTATTGAAGATGGCATTATGGAAAATATTGGTGTCGATCTTGCCAGTAGAAAGATAGCCTCACAATTTGCAGTTATTGCCGATGATCATGTGGCGAGTCTCTATGGCTCAACTCTTATGTCCTCCCTTGAGGCTGCTGGGATTAAGGCAGAACTGTTGACTTTTCCCAGGGGCGAGGCCTCAAAAAACCTCCAGGTATTTGCCGAGCTTTCCAGTAGGCTTGCCCGCATGGGGCTTGATCGCAGCTCCGGGCTTATCGCCCTTGGCGGCGGTGTAACAGGGGATCTTACCGGATTTCTTGCGTCGAGTTATATGCGTGGTATTCCCTTCGTTCAGGTGCCAACCACCCTGTTGTCCCAGGTGGATAGTTCCGTTGGTGGCAAGACCGGAGTAGATATCCCAGAAGGAAAGAATCTGGTGGGAGCCTTTTACCAGCCCAAGGCCGTCTATATTGATAGCGCAGTACTCACCACCCTCCCCGTGGAGGAACTTCTTGGCGGAATTGCCGAGGTGATAAAGTATGGCGTGATTCGTGATTTTGATTTTTATCTCTTTTTAGAGCGTAACCTCGATGCCATCCTTGCCCTGCAACCTGATATTGTCCAGGAGATGATTGGCACCTGCTGCCGTATCAAGGCTGAAGTGGTTGCAGAAGATGAACGTGAGGCAGAGGTGCGCCGCATCTTAAATTTTGGGCATACCATCGGACACGCAGTGGAGGCGGCCTCAAATTTTGCCCTGATCCACGGCCACGCTGTAGCCATCGGAATGGTAGCGGCCCTTCGCCTTGCTGTGGCATCCGGGCTCTGTAAACGTAAAGAGGCAGGACGCGTAGCCACCCTTATCCACGCCTATGGCCTGCCCACTGAGATTCCTCAGGAGATGGATCGGACTGCCATCAAGGCCTTTATTAAAACCGATAAGAAATCCATTGGCGGGTCGGTCTTCTATGTCTTGCCGGTCACCATTGGCAAGGTGATTATTAGCAATGAAGTGACCGAAGAACAGCTAGATGATGTCCTCTCAAGATAATTTTGTCTGACAGTGAACGAATAGTTTAGCAGCCACCTTAATCCAGCCAGCAAACTCCCCATGCCTATTTACGAATTCTATTGTGACAGTTGTAACGTCCTTTTTAATTTTTTTTCACGATCCGTGGATACCACCACCAGACCGGATTGTCCCCGTTGTGGAAAAATCGAGCTGAGTCGGCAGATGTCC
>CAYWMZ010000640.1:0-1619 GCA_964459485.1 uncultured Desulfocapsa sp.
TTTACCGGATAGCCAAATATAAGGCCACCTTCTTTTAGCTTGCTGCATTTATGAAGAACATTGGAAAATCCTGAGCCAAAAAAGATATTATCTCCGAGAATAAGGGCCACATTGTCGTCACCAATAAAGGATTTTCCAATGATAAAGGCCTGAGCCAGTCCCTCGGGCCTGGGTTGTTCGGCGTAGCTGATAGAGAGGCCAAGGTGGGAGCCGTCTCCAAAAAGTTCTTCAAACTGGGGCAGGTCACGGGGAGTGGAGATGATTAGGATATCCTGGATGCCCGCCAGCATCAAAACGGACAGGGGGTAGTAAATCATTGGCTTGTCGTAGACCGGGATAAGTTGTTTGGAGAGGACTCGGGTGAGTGGGTAGAGTCTGGTGCCGGAACCACCGGCCAGTATGATACCTTTCATGGGCTTCGTTATCTTGATAGAATGATTATTGTTTGGTATGATTTTAAAAAGACGTTAAACGGCTTGTCTTCCAGCCATCAACATAGTGAAATTTTCTTTAAAAGAATAGTAAAAAAGGATATGTGTATGGGCGTTACGATCCCGGCCTGTTTTAAGGCCTATGACATTCGGGGCAGGGTGCCGGATGAACTTAATCCTTCTTTAGCGCATGAGATTGGCCGGGCGTTTGCTACAGTTTTCAAACCGGCCCGGATTGCCGTGGGCCATGATATCAGACTTAGTAGCCCAGAGCTTACCGTGGCACTGGTACAGGGACTGTTGGAATCTGGAGTGGATGTGTTGCATTTAGGACTCTGTGGTACAGAGGAGATTTATCATGCTGCATTCAGCATGGAAGAACAGGGGATCGATGGCGGGATAGTGGTCACTGCCAGCCATAATCCTGCGTATTATAACGGTCTTAAATTTGTGACAAGAGGGGCGCGTCCTGTCACTGGAGACTCCGGCCTTGTAGAGATGGCGAAGCTGATAGTGAATTCCAAGTTGTCCAATCCGGCAGATAAACCAGGAATTCTGAGCCACGCAGCCAGTAAAGATGGCTATATTCAACATCTTCTTGAGTATGTCTCGGTTGAGGATCTGGCACCGCTGCATATTGTTGCCAATAATGGCAATGGCTCTGCTGCCCCTGTTCTTGATCTTTTAGAGGCCAGGCTTCCCTTTACGTTTACCAAGGCATTTCACACCCCGGATGGAACTTTTCCAAACGGCGTTCCAAATCCGCTGCTTCCCGAAAAGCGTGAAGAGACAGCGCACCTGGTACGAGAACATGGTGCCGATTTTGGTATAGCCTGGGATGGAGATTTCGACCGCTGTTTCTTTTGGGATGAGCATGGAAACTTTATAGAGGGCTATTATATTGTGGCGCTGTTGGCTCTTGAACTACTGAATCAGCAGCCTGGAGGTAAGATCCTTCACGATCCGCGTCTGATTTGGAATACCCGTGAAGTGGTTGAGAATGCAGGTGGTGTTCCTGTTATGGCTCAGACAGGGCACGCCTTTATCAAGGAGCGGATGCGTAAGGAAGATGCGATTTACGGTGGTGAAATGTCGGCTCATCACTATTTTAAGAGTTTCGGCTACTGCGATTCCGGGATGATCCCCTGGTTGCTGGTGGCTTCGCTGCTCAGTCGTAAAAAGGTGCCC
>CAYWMZ010000641.1:0-1618 GCA_964459485.1 uncultured Desulfocapsa sp.
AAGAGAAAAGCCAACCGAAATATCCGGTGTTGTATTTTTCTCTGTCGCTAGAATATGGCGTCATCTTACTCTCCTAAATTAAATAAAAAGATAACAAATATATAAACCAGACTGGCATACACGGCCAAGTTCTGGTTTATACTCTGTCAAACCCTACGCATCAGCTCCCCGCTCACTCTGTGGCCAGCGGGTTATAATTGGCGTTATCTTCCATGGTACCCATACATGATATCCTGCCAATCACATAAACTTTCCATTGTGATAACAGATAGTATCTTCGCCCTGTTTGGGATGGGTATAAGTTTTGACACAAAGAAAGCAAAAGGGTGTTTTGCCAAGACTTCAAAATTTTCCTGTTGTCGAGAGGACATCGCCTTTAGTCTCTGCACTTCATCAAACAAATCCGCATTGATTTCTTCCTGAGATATTGATCCCATGGTTAATTCTCCAAAAATTAAATAAAAAAGATAACAAATGTTTGCAGCAGACCCCAAGCACAGCGTTTTTCAGGCCATGCTTAGTGGTTTGCCAAATTCTACGTTTCAGTCTACCATCGGTGGTTAAATCGCTTGGGGCTTGCTGAAACTAGCCGTTATCTTGCTAAAACATCCTGTGCCCATGCTTGACAGTCGTTCCACATATGAACGTTCCAACCATGTATTATCTCTATCCACACTGCTTTACAGCCTATTTTCTCAACTGCTTCTTTTGCTGAAACTAAATCATTCTTTGCGTAACTACTTTCCTGCCACGACTCTTCTTTTACATCCTGTGCCAACATCACAGCTTTAGCGATGAGTACTAATTCTTTCTTGGGTACATATTCTTCTGCTATTAAAAAAGATTCCATTTTTAGTCCTCCAAAAAATTAAAAGATAACAAAATATTACAGCAGACCGGAAACAGCCCTGAGTTCACGGTTACTCCTGGGCGGGCAGGTTATGCAAATTAAATCCGCTTGCAGACCTCTTGTGGTTAAATTGCAAAAATCCCGTGAGCTAGGCGTTAGGGTTTCACTGCATACTGGTTTAATCATTATGGTTCTCCGTTGGGTTTAGAACAATAACTTCACAGCTTTTTCTTGTTTGAATTCTGGGAATATCAATCTGTCGAAGTACGACAAGGTTTCAACCCACTGGCAGAAGATCCTCCAATCTTGGTGCGAGTGTGCCTTCCTGGCTCGATAAATCGATCGTAGGCATTGGTAGCTGATGTGGAACTTCTGAGTGTACTGCTTGTCTTGCAGGTCATTCTGCTTCTGTTCAACCATTTCTAGGCCCGACAGGCCTTTCAACTCACCATGCATTGCTGAGGTGGTGGACAGCACCTCTCTGCCTATTCTGTAGGTATCCAGGTGAATCATAAATCCAACCTGCATTTTAATTGTGACCCAGACAATAATACCCCTCATTGCCTTTGCGTGATCACTTCCTGCCCGGATGAGGTTCCCGGCAAGTTTGGCATCTTCTTGGCCAAGGCCGAAACTGTTTCCGATTCGGTAGGAATCTGATTTGGATTTCTTTGGGAGGCGCATTCCCTCCATTGACTCAGTAAAGCCATTGATTGACGTGTGATGTATTTCTATAGGTTTGTAGGTGCTCATTCGGTTTCCTCAACG
>CAYWMZ010000642.1:0-1608 GCA_964459485.1 uncultured Desulfocapsa sp.
ACTCTGGAATGGGTCCCGGTATGCTGGGGCGGGGCTATGAAGCCGATGATATCCGCTTTGCGGTGCGTCGAACTGTGGAGGCGCAGGGGGCAGAGTTTGTTCTCGATAGTGTGGTGTCCATGGATCCTGGCGGGCGTGAGCTGCAGCTGTTGTCGGGGCGTCGCATTCAGTATGATCTGCTCTCTCTTAATACCGGCAGTCAGGTTAAGCTTCCTGCAATATCAGGAGATGCCAGTCGGATTTTTCCCGTAAAACCCATAGAGGGCTTGCTTTACGCCAGGACGGAAATCGAGTCTCTGCAAAAAAAACAGCCTGTTACTGTGGCGGTTGTGGGGGGCGGCCCGGCTGCGGTTGAGGTGGCAGGAAATGTGGCTCAACTCCTCAAAGGGGCGGTGTACCCTGTTTCGGTGATCCTCCATACCGGCCGTGGCCTTCTTACCAGGTTTCCCGAAGCAGTACGGAGAAAGAGTGTGGCAATTCTCAAAAACAACGGAGTTATTGTCAGAGAGGAAGGCTACCTGCAATCCATTGCTGACAACGTGCTTCACTTTGCCTCTGGAGTTGTGGAAAGGGCGGATTGTATCTTTCTTGCCACTGGAGTCCACCCTTCCCCCTTTATTAAGGAGGCCGGCTTGGCAGTTGGCCCCGATGGGGGACTTCTGGTAAATCAATACCTTCAGTGCCCGAGTCATCCCGAGATATTTGGCGGCGGGGACTGTATCTCCTTTGCCGATTGTCCCCTGGACAAAGTGGGTGTCTATGCGGTGCGTGAAAATCCGATACTGCTTCATAATCTTAAGGCCAGCCTTGAGGGCAGGGCCTTGCAGTCTTTTGATCCGGGTGGAGATTATCTCCTGATCTTCAACCTGGGCAATGGCCAGGGACTGTTACGAAAGGGCTGGCTGCAGCTGTCGGGACGGCTTGCTTTTTTGATCAAAGACTGGATTGATCGGAAATTTATGGAAAGATTTAGAGTGTAACGCAGTTTTTAAATCATACTGAAGGAAAACAAAAATGAAAGTTGACTGGTTATATTTTCGTAAGGGCTGAACCTCTTGTACCAAAGCTCAAGGGTTCCTTGAGCAGAAAGATGTTCAGGTACTGGAGACTGTTGATGCACGAAAACAGGTAATCAAGGCCGATGGCGCCTGGGAAATATTTAAAGATATGGAAACTCTCCATGTGGGAAGGGGCAAGAAGACCCTGGTCTTCAGTCCCGATACTGCTTCAAAGGAAGAGATTCTAAAGGTGAGTCTGGGGCGTACTGGTAACCTCCGTGCTCCGGCCCTGCGTATTGGCTCTGTCCTCTATGTTGGCTACAACGATACAATCTATGGAGATATTATCGCATGAACTGGAGGGAACTGTTTTCGCCGGGTGCCAATATTTCCCCGGATGAAGTAAGAATGTTTATGGCCGCTCACGATCCGCAGGAGTATCAGTTGCTGGATGTGCGTCAGCCCAAGGAGTATCGTAAGGGGCATCTTGCCGGTGCCATCCATATTCCTGTAAAGGAACTCTCCGAACGTCTGGATGAGCTGGACCCTGCATTGCCTATTCTGGTCTACTGCCGCTCCGGGGTACGGAGTAAGGCTGCGGCCCAGTTGC
>CAYWMZ010000643.1:0-1606 GCA_964459485.1 uncultured Desulfocapsa sp.
CACAAGGGCATCCATTATGCTCTCGCTGTCATCGAGTGCCGTGATCATGACCACCTTCACTTGGCCAAAAGCGGAAATCCCAAGACTCTTCTCCAGCTCTCGAATCTGTAAAAGGGTCTGCTGGCCATTGAGCTTCGGCATCATTATATCAAGACAAACTAGATCAAAACGATGTCCGGAATTTTTAAGATTTTCACGAAAGGCATCAATTGCTGCCTGACCATCACTAACCAGGCAACACTCTCCGTAGGGCTTTAAAAAATCGGCCAGTAGATGCTGGCTCACCTGTGCATCTTCTGCAATGAGAATTTTCATATTTATCCCATAATTTTTTAGGAGTTAAACTTATAGTATGCTATACGAATGAATGAATTTTTCAAATCAAAAAGAATCCCACCCCCAATTTGCCCGGCCTATTCAGAACCAAACCCCATGAATGACTTGCTCCGGCGTATAGAAAAAGTTATTGCAGAATCTGATTTGATTGCCTCCCATGGTAGCATTGTTATCGCCGTATCAGGAGGCTCGGATTCCATCAGCCTGCTCCATATCCTAAGCCAACTCTTTCCCGACAAAAAACGTTTTGCAGTGTATATTGACCACTGTCTGCGTCCCCATGAAACCCAAGCAGAACTGACTCTGGTAAAAAAGGCGGCCGATTTATGCCAAGCCAGCTTTATCAGCATCAGGGTGGATGTACCGAAACATCAAAAGAAGCACCACTGTTCCCTTGAAGAGGCCGCCCGCAACCTCCGCTATCAGGCATTGGAAGAGGTGAGGTTCAAGAACCGAGCCACCGCTATTGCGCTTGGCCACACCGCAGATGATCAAGCAGAAGAGCTGCTCCTCCGTCTCATTCGCGGCAGCGGCTGCACCGGACTGAGTGGAATGGCCAGCCAAAATGGCTATCTAATCCGCCCCCTGCTCCATGAGACCAAGCAACGGCTCCTTCTTTTTTTAAAAGAACAGGATATCCCCTTTTGCAGCGATAGTTCCAACTACGATCCGAGATTCCTGCGAAACCGCATCCGCCTTACCCTGCTGCCACAGCTTGAAAAATCCTTCAACCCCGCCATACGGCAGACCCTGTTAAACACCACCGAAATTCTGAGAGCAGAGGATGAGCTACTGGAGACTCTTACCCTAAAGAGTTACCAAGTACTGGTCAGCCACTCTCCATATGGGCTCTCATTGGCCCTCCCTGACTTTCTTTCGGAACCCCTGGCAGTTCAGCGACGTATCATTGAAAAAATCTGTTGGGAGTTCAACTCTCGGCCATCGTTTAGTAAGATCGAAAATATCCAACACAGCTGCCACAAGGAGACGGGTAAAGAACTTCATCTCAGTGACGGCCTTCGTGCCATTCGACAGGCAAATTCCCTACTCTTCACTCGCCCCTCCTCCCAAAAGGGCTATCGGGGCTCTGGTATTTGCCCTGTATCCTTTAGCCCGGTATCCTTACAAGGGCCCGGCGACTATCCTGTGCCTGCAATCAAGCGGAGACTCCGCATCACCTCTGAATCAATTTCAAAGACCCTCCCCTCCTCTCCTGATTTCATGGTACTCGATGCAGCGCGCATTACCTTTCCTCGGACGCTGCGGCCCC
>CAYWMZ010000644.1:0-1601 GCA_964459485.1 uncultured Desulfocapsa sp.
GCATGGCTGGTGGCGAAGGAGGAGCCGCAGAACCCGGTACGGGAGGGGGAACACTCGTCTGTTTGCCAGATGGGGGCGGCGGGGGCATCCCGGGTGAGGCAGGAGCGGCACCCTTCTCCTTCTGGTCTTTGAGGATTTCATAGGCCCCAACGCCTAGGCCGACTATGGTCATCAGGCCCTGCCCTGAACTCAGTGAAGCCAACAAGCCGCCACCCTTCTTCGAGCCACCGCCAAGGGTTTCGCCCACAATCTTTCCAAGTAAATTCTCAACATTAAACATAACACACCTCCAAATCAGGGGTGCATGACACACCCGCAAAGCTACCGCTTGGTAATTAAAAAGTTATCCCACCAGCAAAAATACGACTCCAAAACACAACCTGAAAACAAAACCAGACGAAAAGTAATCAAAAATATTGCCGCAGCAAAGACCTACAGCGAACTTTCACCCAGCGCAACATATGCAGTGGATGACGCAGTAACTGGCAATAGAGCAAGGCAGCCCAGCCATTGCCCGTACTGTAGTAGAGCATCTGCCACCAACGCCCAGGGCAGGCTGTGTCATACAGCAACCGCCAACCGCCCTTGTCTCTAACGCCACTGACTTTCACCCTGCATGGCCAACCCCGATAGGCCTGCCCCACTTTGGAAGGTACCACTTTCGGAAGGGCCGGAATCTTTGCAAGAACCGCACCCTGCCAAGGACTCAGATAATGAAAGAGGGGGAGACTTTTGAAGAGTTGCGGATATCTGCTCGTAATTGTATCCCAATCGAGATCCTCCACCCGGGCCTCCACAAGGCCAATAATATCCGCCACTGATATCAGCTTATAGGCTTCGTAGGTGAGGGGTGCTCTGAATCCATGCTGAAAGAGGTGCCAGAGCATATCCTCATCATTGAGACAAAAGGCAGTAAGTCCTGCCATGGAAAAGGATTGCGCCCTGCCGTAGAACTCCCTAAAAGATGGCGACTGATAATAGGGCGGCTCTCTCGGAAAGAGGCCCCGATGCAACTCAAGACAGACCTCCATTCCATCCACATCCTGAACAAGGGGGGCCAGATGATAGTAGTGCTCCGGCAAACGACCCTTTGCCACCCGAAACCCGCGCTGCTGCAACAGATCATGGACATGGTACACATCCTGGGTGTCGAGGAAGAGATCGATATCCCGCATGGGCCGCAAGCCCACTTCAGGATAGAGGGTTTGACAGAGGGCTGCCCCTTTGAGAACCAAACTGTTAATCCCTTTCCGTTCCAGTAAGGCCAATACCTGACGCAGACTCTCCAAACGGGTAGCATTGGCCCGCTGGTGACGCAGGCACAGAAACCTGAGCCCCCGCAAAAAGGCTACGGGAATCTCAACTCCCGACTCCACAAGGTGCTTATGAAGCAGGGGGGCCATACCCTGCTCCTCTGCCTGGATTAGCAGCTCATCCCAACGCTGGAAAGCCCCGCAGGAGACTCTAAGTTCGCTCTGCTGCTGACCATGGAGTTGCAGGCGGGCACAGCGATTAAGTAAGGCAAACATCATTGCCTAGTTTTCCAAAAACTCCAGGGAGGGTCTGGGACAGGATCTTTGGCAAATCCTCAAAACTCCCAT
>CAYWMZ010000645.1:0-1593 GCA_964459485.1 uncultured Desulfocapsa sp.
AACTATTCAGCGTAACAATAAAAAACGCAGAAAAAGCACGAAATGTAACTGTTCAGGGTGCGTTAGATTCGGTCAATTTCAGCCCTTTTTATAAGAGTTATGCTCTATGAAAGGGGCTAGAGGGCCGAATCTGACGTGCCCTGGATAGTTACGCTGTTTACAACTTTTTTTAACTGTCTGTAACACTATTTGTAACGGTGCAAGACACTACCTAAAGCTACGGCTTTTGTCAATTGCTCCATGGCTGATTTTCAATCTTAGCCACCACAGGTAATCCGAATGGTCTCTGCCTTCTCGCTGATGCCTTTTTTTAGGACTTCGTGGTTGTAGGCTGCAATCACATCGCGGCGTTTGATCATCCCCACTACCCATTTATTCTCAAGATCTTCAACCACGGGAATCTCTTCAATTCCCTTGACATCGAAGAGTTGCATGGCAGTGTAGAGTGAGTCATCGGGAGTGAGAGTAATGACGTCCCTGCTACATATCGAACCCACCAGATAACAGACCCGTTCTTCTTCTGCCCGATGCAGGATATTTTTCACATCCTGCATGGATATGATACCGGTCATGCGGCCAGAATCATCAACCACAGGGAAGTAGAAGCTGTTCTTGGCCATACGGAATATTTCAAGGAGGTGATTGATATTGGCACGTTCTGAAATGAAATCCACATCTTCAGTGATGGCTTTTCCCACCAGGATGGATTTCATAATGGCGGCTTCCCGACCCTCATGGATATCGATCCCTTCACGGGTGAAATCAACGGTATCAATGGAGTCATGGTTGAATTTCTTGGCCACCATAACTCCAATAATAGAGGTGAGCATGATGGGAATGATAATCAGATAATTTCCGGTCATCTCAAAAAGAAGAAAGATAGCGGTCATTGGGGCGTGAGTGGAGGCTGCAAGGAAGGCTCCGATTCCAACTGTGGCGTAAGCACCCGGGTCTGCCGTAAGTGTGGGGAATATTAGATTGACAACATGTCCAAAAGTGCCTCCGATCATGGCACCGATAAAGAGGGCAGGGGCAAACATTCCACCTGCACCACCAGAACCGAGTGTGATGGCGGTGGCGAATATCTTCATAAAAATTAGGGCGAAGAGAAAGAACAGAGCACCTTCGCCATTGAGGACTTGTTCTATAAAGTGGTAGCCGTCCCCCATTACTTGTGGAAAGACAATCGCCATACAGCCCACAAGAAAGGCCCCGCTAATGGGTTTGAGTTGCTGGTGTATGGGAAGTTTTTCATACAGGTCACGCACCCAGTAAAAGATGCGGATATGAAAGACAGCGACGAGACCGATAATCAGGGCCATCAGGCTGTAGAGAGGGATTTCCACAAAGGGATTGACCATGACGTAATTGGGGATGGGAAACGCCGGAGTCTCACCAAAATAGGCGCGGGTGATGACTGTAGAGAGCGCGGAGGCTATAACCAGGGCTGCAAATGATGACATCTCAAAGGTGCCCAGGAGAACAATCTCAGAGGCGAAAAAGATCCCGGCAATGGGAGCGTTGAACATCCCGGCAATACCACCTGCGGCTCCGGCTGCAATATAGACCTTCATGCGGCTTCCGGAAACTCCA
>CAYWMZ010000646.1:0-1593 GCA_964459485.1 uncultured Desulfocapsa sp.
GGTAGTGGCCGCCAAACGTATCGGGCGGGAGACTGTGCAGTATGTGAGTAATATCTATAAGTATTATGTGGCCTACTCCCTAATCGCTGCCAAAGGGCATCTCTAGGGAATCAGGTCTTTGGCCCAAAATTCTGCTGAGTCGCCACCTCTATGGCCAGTTCTGCCCTCGAATTGGAATCCATCTCCTTGCCTTTGTCTTTGCACCAGGCCGGAAAGGTCTCCGGGTCGATAAAGACCTTCATAACAATATCTCCGCTGCCCTCCACCTTTTTTATCATATCCTCTGCTCTTGCGAGCCACTCTCCGTAGCTTTTAGGGAGCAGGTGGCTGTCTGTAAAGAGTTCCATAAGGGTGTCCCACTCTTCTTCTTTGTACCAGACCATGGCCTGGATGGCGGGGCCCTGATCGTTTGACTCGTTTTTGTTCTGCATTTTTGACCTCTTGATAGCGTAGGGAATGGATAAGGTTGCAGTGGTATAAAAGATTTAGAAAAAAAAATCTACTTTTGTGTCGTGTTTAGGCCTTGTGTGATTTTATTTGAGGAGTCCCGCTTCCTTAAAGTATCTCATGGCGCCTGGATGGATGGGGGCAGAGAGTCCCGTGAGCATCTCCTCTTTTGTTAAGTCGCTCAGGGCCGGGTGGAGTTTGGAAAAGGTATCCAGGTTTTCAAAGATCTCCTTAGTCAGGTTGTAAACGATTTCATCGGCCACCTTAGCGGAAGTAACCAAGGTTGCCCTGACCCCGAAAGTTTTCACGTCTTCTGTATTGCTGACATCAGGATAGAGCTTTATCGGGATCACGGTTTGGCTGTAATAGGGGGACTGTTTGAGCAGTTCTTCAACCCCTGTAATATCGGCAAATCGAACCTTGCGAAATCCTGAGGTGGCCTCTTTGATGGCACCTGAAGGGTGGCCAACGGTGTAAAAAAAAGCATCGATCCGTCTATCCTGGAGCAGACCTACTGCCTCGGCGGCACTAAAGGATGTTGCCTCCAGGTCTTTTCTGTAATCAAGACCGACTGCGGCGAGGGCATCAATGGCGTTCTGGCGTTGCCCAGAACCCTGGTTGCCAATATTGACCCTCTTCCCCTTAAGATCTGTAATATGCTGAATGGAGCTGTCTGATGCCGCCACCAGGGTCAGGGCCTCGGGATAAAGGGAAAAGACTGCTCGAAGATCTGTCTGGGGCCCCTTGGCCTGCCACGCTGAAGTTCCATTGAAGGCCTGGTACTGGGTGTCGGCCTGGACGATGGCGAAGCTGAGTTTTCCAGCCATAAGTGCGTTGGTATTAAAGATGGAACCGTCGGTTAGCTTCACGGTGGCAAGGATTCCATGGTCGACTTTTCTGGTATTAATGATTTTGGCAATGGCAGCACCGGTTGGGTAGTAGACCCCGGTCATGCCACCTGTACCGATGGATATTGGAGTGGGATTTTCCTGGGCACTTGCCCCGCCAAAGAGCAGGGTGATGGAAAGGATGAGAATGGCGGTGCTGACGGCTTTCATGCGGGTCTCCCTGATATGGATGATGGATAGGGGGGGCTGATCTCAATATCAGATGCCCCATAATACCTTGTGTGCCGGATGTTGTATA
>CAYWMZ010000647.1:0-1579 GCA_964459485.1 uncultured Desulfocapsa sp.
GGTAGCCTGCCATTTTTTTAAAAGAGTCGTGTTCTGTTTCAGAAAGGGAAAGCTGTCATGGATATCGTTGCCAAGCAGTGCCTGCTGGATAAATATCAGGCGGGCCTCTTGCCTATTCTTTGTGGCGGCTGCCCCAAAGTTTACAATACGGTCACTGGAAAGAACAAAACCAAAGAGAGTAACCTTTTCATCGGCTACCACCTGTCCGCTCTTCTTCTGCCAGCGAGGATTCGTCCATGAGGTCTTACTGAGGTGGCAGGAGGCGGCAAGCAGCCATTCCACCTCAACATTGGCAACGGTAAGGGCGTAGAGGCGGTTGGTCTCAAGGAAGGTGGCGCCGATAAGCCATTTGCCGGAGGTATGAAATTGATGGGATCCGGGAAAGACCATAAATTCTTTACCGCCGGCGCCCAGATATATCTTTTTTTCGTTTTCTTTTTTGAGGCCAATATTTCGTAAAAACCCGCTACATAGACTCTTGTGGATACTGGCATAGGAGGCCTCTTTGCTGTTTTCAGAAAAACCTTTTTCACGATCAAGAAGTTTGCTTAACTGTTCATGGAGGTCTATCCATTCCCGCATCCTTTGAAAGGAAAGATAATGGCTCTTGCAGAATTTTCTGAGTTGGCCCCAGGAGTGCCTCTTTTTATTTTTAGCAGTACCTTCAATATTTCCATGGAGCAGATCCCAGAGGGTGAGAAGGCTTAAAAAATCAGAATGTTTGTGGGCAAACTTCTTGTGGGCCAGATCTGCTGCCGCCTCCCTGTCTGCGGGACGAACCCTTGGATCTTGAATGGCCAAGGCCGGGGCGATGATCTTGAGCTCACGGATACAGTTGTTGGCTCTGCCTGCAATGAGGATACGAGAAATTTGCGGATCGATGGGTAGCCTGGCCATAAGTCTTCCGGTTTTGGTCAGTTCCCTGTTTTTTGCTATGGCTCCAAGTTCAGTGAGCAGGCTGTAGCCGTCACGGATGGCACCGGAGGGGGGGGGCTCCACAAAGGGGAATTCAAAAGGAGAGCCAAGCTGCATGCTGATCATCTGCAGAATAACATCGGCCAGATTGGAACGCTTAATCTCAGGCAGGGTGTAGGCATCCCGTTCCAGATAATCCTCTTCGGAAAACAGCCTGATACAGATACCCGGCCCCACCCGGCCACAGCGTCCCTTGCGCTGGTCAGCACTGGCGCGCGATATTCGGGTGATGGGCAGGCTGGTGGTTCTGGCCCGCACATTGTACTGGGAGATCCTGGCCTGACCGGAGTCGATTACATAGCGAATGCCCGGCACGGTGATTGAGGTCTCGGCCACGTTTGTGGCAACTACTATCTTGGCGATAGCGGATGGTTTGAATATTCGTTTTTGATCGGCTGCTGCCAGGCGTCCAAACATGGGCAGAATCAGACAACCGGTGGCCTTGGTCTCAAGGAGAGTGCAACACTCCCGGATATCTTTTTCGGTGGCCAGGAAGATCAGGGTATCCTGGGGAACCTCCCTGCGATGTAGCTCTTGCACTGCTGCGACACAACGCTCCACCATGGAGATTTCCTCCTGACTTGTATCCTCCTGGGACGCTTCA
>CAYWMZ010000648.1:0-1571 GCA_964459485.1 uncultured Desulfocapsa sp.
TGGGGTACTAAAGTGCCTATCTCTTATGTTGATCCTATTTACAAGGAAGAACGGAGCCTCAAGAGTCATGATATTGCGGTTCGGGTTCGTCCGGCCATTGCTGCAATTGCCAAGAAATATGGTGCTGCTGTCGCTGTGGCAGAAGTTCCTCCCGGCCCCCCTGTCCTCCAGACTTTGGTGGCCGAGGTCTATGGGCCCACTGAGAAGGATCGGGTTCATTTGGCGTCAACGGTCAAGGGTATCTTTGAATCCACAGAAGGAGTGGTGGATGTGGATTGGTACCGTGAGGCCGATCGCAGCCGTCTAGTACTCACTGTGGATAAAGAAAAGGCGGCATTGAATCATATAACCGCAGGTGAGATCAGTCGTGCCGTGCAGATTGCCATGCAGGGACTCTCCATTGATATCTTCCACCAGCCGAACGATAAGGAGGAGGTCAATATTGTTCTTGAGCTCCCCCGTGCCATGCGTGCCTCAACGGAGGGCCTGTTGAATATTGGTCTCCGTTCTGCCATGAATCCTGATGCCCCCCTGGTTCCCCTGCGGGAGTTGGTGGTGGTTGATGAAGTACCGGTGGCCCAGCCTATCTATCGTAAAAACCTCAAACCGGTGATCTATGTCACTGGTGATGTGGCGGGAAGTGTTGAGAGTCCGGTCTATGCGATCTTTGATATGAATAAGCAGTTGGCAAAACTGAATCCTGCCGATTTTGGCGGCAGTGGTAAGAATGTTGAGATTTTCAATCTCAACCAGCCCTTCACCAATATCCAGCCCTCAATGAAGTGGGATGGGGAGTGGCATATCACCCTGGAAGTCTTCCGAGACCTGGGGCTTGCCTTCTGTGTGGTGATGGTACTTATCTACATGCTGATGGTGGGCTGGTTCAAAGACTACTTTACTCCCCTGGTGGTGATGGCGGCCATCCCCTTTTCGTTGATCGGGGTGCTTCCGGCACATTGGGCCTTTGGTGCCTTTTTTACCGCCACCTCCATGATCGGTTTTATGGCTGGTGCCGGAATTGTGGTGCGAAATTCTATTATTCTGGTGGACTTTATAGAGCTACGTATCCGCCATGGACTGCCACTGGCGGAAGCCGTAGTGGAGGCAGGTGCGGTACGCTTTCGGCCCATGCTGCTCACGGCCTTGGCCGTAATGGTTGGTGCGTCCGTTATCTTGGCTGATCCCATCTTTCAGGGGCTTGCCATTTCACTGATGTTTGGTGAGATTGCCTCACTCCTGGTGAGTCGGATGGCAGTTCCTGTGCTCTACTATATGTTGAAAAAACACTCGCACCCAGTTCCGCTTGAGACCGTTCCGAAATTAAACGAGTCATAAGGGATTGGGATTTTCATCGTATGGCGAGTTGAGCCCCGTCTTTAAATCACCAGGTTGAAAAGAAATCCGGTGAAGAGGATACCGCAGCCAACCACCGCAATAAATACCGCTATTAACTTCGGTTTTAGAACCTTGCGTAGAATCACCATCTCTGGCAGTGACAGGGCGATAACAGACATCATAAATGCCAGAACGGTTCCAAGAGCAGCTCCTTTACCAAGCAGGGCCTCAACAAT
>CAYWMZ010000649.1:0-1570 GCA_964459485.1 uncultured Desulfocapsa sp.
CTTTGCCAGATCATCTGCAAGCATTCCCGTTGTCATGCTAATAAGTGATTTGTTGGCACTTGGTTCGCATATAATGATAAGTAGGGCATCTTTTGCCAGGGGCTTAATGATCAGCAGGGATTCATTGTATTTGATCTCTATCCCTTTAAAGTCAAGCTGGGCCATATTTCCTATCTGAATGGTCCGGGTGAGGAGATTGCCGATGGTTCTGATACTGTTCTCCTTGAAGATGGGAGGCATCTTACTGCCGGCGATCTGTTGCTCGCTGCTAAAGACGAAACAGCCGAGAACGCCTGGAAGGATGGTGATTTCCTGAAGCAATGAATCCATTGTGAGCTATCCTGATATGGCTTATGCCATAAAGTTTTTAGAATAAAAAGGGGCTTCCTGTCGCTATATTTGAGAGTTCCTGTGTAAAGGGGATGTGGATCTGTTCAATGCCCCCTTCCCGGTTTCTTTTAAGATGTAAGTTTGATTCTGCTCAGTACCGGACGTAGACCGTCTGCAATGGCCTCGGGAACGACAGAGCTCCCCACCTTGAGGCCAACGATGATATCCTGTCCGCAGAGTACCAGCAGTTTGGTGTCGTCGGCCAGGGTAAAGGTCGAGTGTTGCCTGCCAGAGGCACCAATGGCTATCTCTATCTGTTCTGCCGCCACTGCCACATAGGTGATAAAGTTTGCGGTATTGGCGTCGGGTTCACCTGCCTGGTGCAGGACATTGCCATCCTTACCACTGATGGTGGAACTTGTGATTTCAGGAAAAGAACTGAGCATAGTGATAAACTGGGCTAGCATGGGGTTGGCGGCCACGACCTCTGAAGTGGCAACCTCTGGTGTTGTCTGGCTCGTTGCAGCGGGAGGTTTGGAGGGAGCTGCAAGGTCGAGGTCAAGGTCTTCCATATTGAGGGAGTCCAGGCCTCCGAGATCAGCACCCGCATCAGCAGACTCAGGGCCCTGCTCTGCATCTGCCTCATCTTTTCTTCTGCATCCTTCAAGGAGAATAAAGCCAAGACTTTCGGAAATTTTCCCTTCCGTCACCGGGCAACTGTTCTCTATCTCAATCTCAACCCCGGACCAGCTGACAATGGTGTATGCGGCATCACTGCCACTCTGGCCCATGGCCGTGGCATCAAGAAGGTCACCGTCTCTAAAATACATAACCCCCGTTTTGCTCCCCGCATGGATGGTGAGGGTGCATGATTTTTTGTCAAGTTCCAGGAGTTGTAGAAAGGAGGAGAGAGAGACACCAGTAATAAAGCCCTTGGAGGGGCCATTGAGGCCCTTAAGGATTTTCTCGACTAATACATCAAAATCGATTGGTTTCTCTATGTATTGGAATGTACCCATATCCCGGAGATTATCTTCCATATCTGGTGTGCCAAAGGCCGTCATGACAATCACCGGGATCTCGGAATAGATATTGCTCAGATGGGCCACCAGTTCAAAGCCATCCATTCTGGGCATCTTGAGATCGGTGAGTACCAGGCTGATCTCCTGCTCTCGAAGGGCCGCTACGGCCTCGACTCCATCACCAGCAGTGGCGATGCTGAACTTATCTTCGTAGGCCT
>CAYWMZ010000650.1:0-1569 GCA_964459485.1 uncultured Desulfocapsa sp.
AATGAGGGGAAAAGGAAATTCTTCAAGGTCCTCTTGAAATGATTGGTGATCAGGGGCACCGCATCTCCATGCGGTCACGATTGTTCCGCATAATCGGCTGGCGGAGTTCTGGCTTATATGATCAGTTCCAGTTAATCGGTTATATGCTTTTCGGTAAACTGGGCCATGAGTTCATGGATGGCATAGGGAGGGCGAACCTTGAAGTAATGGTCCACAATTGCGTGTCCGATCTCATGGGCCAGGACCTGCAACCGCATGTCTTCCACGGACATGTAGATCGTTTTTTCGGAAAGTGAATAATACGATATATAATTGACGTTTTTACCGTATTTTCTTTTGTACTCCGCGTCGACAGCATCGGAGGAGGGAAGGAGTACCAGGTTGATGTGGAGGTTGTCGGGAAACATGTCCAGAACCACTTCCGCCTTTTCAATGACGATATCAATTTTTGCCAGGACCTCGTCCCGGACCGTAACAGGGTTTTGTTTTCGCAGGATATAGGCCAGTCGTCGTCCCAGAATCAGGCGGTCATTGAAACCGTGCAGCAGCTTTTTGTCTGCATAGTATACCGTGACGTACCTGCCTGATTGTTCAAGAGCGTATGCAGCGGGTGCAAAGAAAAACAGCAGAAAAAAGAGAAACAGACTGATGCAGGGAAACAGGATTTTATTCATCTGCCAGGACAAAGGAGTGCGTTGTTTCCCGAATGGCTTTGGTATGCGTCAGGATTTCGTCCAGAACATGAGCCGGGATTCCGGACGCCTCGGCCGGCTGTTTTTCTGCCGTATCAAGGTATGGTCCTGCAAGTTGTTCAATGTGTCGGGCATGGACATCAATGCTCCGTATCTGCCGGGATAACTGCCGGTTCAACTGGTTTATTTTTGCAGCAAGCTCCTTTCCTTCATCTTTTTTTCTAAGAGAGATGAAATCATTGAGATTTCCCTTGAGCATATTATCCAGTGCCTGTTCCAGGCGAAACACCGGCCCGGCCAGATGGTGGGTGATGAACAGTGATGCCGCAACAATGATGCCGCCGCCAAGGACAATGAAGATCCATTGGGCCGCCAGTATCTTTTTTGCCAGCATCATGGGGGTCAAGCCCAGCTGCAGGTCATGGTTCCGGTAGACGACGGTCAGGGTGTCGGCCGAGAACGCTGCCAGGAGAAAGGTAAACAGCAGGCAGCCCCCGGTAACGAATAGGAAATATCCGAGAATGAGCCTTCCCTGCAGATTTTTTTTAATAAAGTAATTTCTTCTCTGGTGTCTTCTGTTCATGGCTGTCGGCCTTCTCGTAAACTATAATGGATGCCTTCTTGCGCAGGCTGTTCATCCAGGCGTTGATGCGTTGCGCTTTCTTTTCCCGGGCAAGGAGCGTGCGAATCTGTTGCCGGTCCTCTCTGTCAGTCTGTTGGTAGTCTGCAGGGGCCGGCTGAACCGCGTCGAGCCGGATTCTCCCGACCATTGAACCGGTATTGAACTGCTCCCGTACCTCCCCGGGTTTCATGCCGGCAAGGAGTACACGAAGTGGAGCGGCAAGGTCATCGAAAAGGACCGTGTGCTGCTGACTGG
>CAYWMZ010000651.1:0-1565 GCA_964459485.1 uncultured Desulfocapsa sp.
ATCACTCGGTGTCCCACTAAACACACCCACATCGGGCCCCCGTGAAGATGACCAGGCAAAACCGCTGGGCGTTGATGGGTTTATTTCGAGAGTGACAATTATTTTAATGGGCGCACTCTCTCCCATTAACTCTCTAACCAGACTTTCATTCTGTAACACTCGTCGCATTCCCTCCGGCGTTGACGGAAAACCCGATACAGATTTCACCTTACCAAGAATGAAACCAAATTCTTCCGCCTTCACGGTCGAAGGTGAAATCTTTACATCCATACCCACCCGAACCTTCTTACCATCTCCGGCAGGAATATAGATTACTGCATCCAATGTCGTATCGACAGTTTCCAAGGTTATCAGTTGGCTATTGGGTTGAATCAGATTCCCGGGACCCACCATAAGCTCCAGTACTCGGCCATCATAAGGACTCACAACCCGTGAGCTTGATTGTTTATTTGCTTCCAGATCCTTTAACTCTCTTTTCAATCGACTGATATTGTTTTCGCGACGCACCCCAGCTTCAGTTAACCCACGTTCCAAATCAACAATCTTGGAGTTAATTTGCGCTTCACGTACATTATTTTGCTGTACTATGTTTTCTGTGGCGGCTTGCTCTTTCTCAACATCCAACACTCTCGATTTAGTTATTAAACCCTTTTTAAAGAGTTCTCTTTGTGCGATAAGTTTCTGGTTTGTGGATCGTAACTGACGCCTTAGATTTCTTGTTGATGCTCTCAGGCTTCGAATTTCATTTTGAAGTGCAGTCGTCGATAATCTTCGGCTTTTTACTTCCAACCTGTTTTGTTCTGTATGTTGTTCTTCTGCTGCTTGTAATTCATTTTTTTTGTTGCCAACCTGACGTTCCAGTAAACCCTGGGAGATATAGGCGATAACTTGACCTTTTTTGATCACATCACCCTGACTAACGGTTAGTTTTTCTACTTGACCACTGGTTGTGGATGATACCGATAATACTGCGGCCCCTTTTATGAGTATTCCCCGCCCTTGAACTTTTTCAGGGATACTGCCAAAAATACTCCATACAAGGATGACACCCAGTATTGCGGCAAGAGATGACAATGCCAACCACCCTACAGGTGCCGTGACTTGCATTAAAACGTCTAATTGCTCGGGTGATGACAATTTATCCAGGGCTTTTTTTCGAAAAAGCTGATTATTTTCGGACATGGATTAAGAGGTTTATATAATGGTTTGATTACAAACTCGATATCATTCAGGGAGGGGGCGTATTAACTTTCTAGAGTAAGGATTGCAGGAAGACTAAGAATATCCTCCATCCTGATCTCGCCATTCTCACCTTCATAATTCAATAAAATGCCAATATCAAAACGCAATTGAGTCAACGCTTTCGCATAGGCCCGCTTGACAGAAACCAGAGATAATTTAGCGTCAGTCAGACGTTCTTCGGTGAGAATGGTGTCTATATAAGTCGCTGAACCATTTTTGAGCTTTTCAATATCTGCATTTAAAATTGTCTGGTAATTGATCACTGATTGGATGTAATACTGCGCTTCTTCTGATGATCGGAGTACATTCCGCAGACTATCCAC
>CAYWMZ010000652.1:0-1564 GCA_964459485.1 uncultured Desulfocapsa sp.
GGTTCTGCCGCTCCTCCTTCGCCACCAGCCATGCCAACTGTTCCAGGGGAGGACTCGGTATCGGGCCAGGATCTTGCCCTGCGTATGATTCAGGTTATGATTGCTGCGGCCCACGCAGACGGTACTCTGGATGGTGCAGAAGAGAAGGCCATACTTGATCGCTTGCGAGGGGCCGAGCTTTCTGGTGAAGAGACGATGTTTCTGCTCGATGAGCTGCACAAACCCAAAACACTTCCCGAACTGACGGCAGGAATTTCTGACCCTTCTGTGGCCAAAACCATGTATATGCTTGCCAGGACAACCATTGAGGTGGACAGTGAGGCAGAACGGGTCTGGCTGGATGATCTGGGGACACAACTTGGACTCAGTGCCGAGTTGCGCTCTTTTCTTGAGCAGGGAGCCTGAGGAAAGGGTTTAAAAGGAAACGCCGGATAGCAGGCGATGGCTGTTGCTGCAATCGTCCGCTATCCGGGTCATGTTTTGTAGCTTTTGCGCCGGGGGCTTTCAGCGGTCAAACATGGAGGCCAGGCCACCCAGCACAGAGCCTTCCCCCACACTCTCTCCGCCACCCTGAGGGGCTGCTTGAAAGATACGTCCGGCCAGTCGTGAGAAGGGCATGGATTGCAACCACACATGGCCAGGGCCCTTGAGGGAGGCAAAGAAGAAACTCTCTCCCCCAAAGATAGCCGATTTTACATTTCCCACATATTCGATATCGTAGTTTACGGTCTGGGTCAGGGCTACCAGGCAGCCGGTATCTACTCGCAGGGTCTCTCCTGCGGCAAGTTCCTTTTCAATGATGGTGCCTCCTGCGTGGACAAAACTCAGTCCGTCACCGTCTAGCTGCTGCATGATAAATCCTTCCCCGCCAAAGAGGGCTGTTCCGATCTTTTTCTGGAAGGCAACACCAATGGAGACCCCCTTTGCGGCGCAGAGAAAGGCATCTTTCTGGCAGATAATGCGGCCATTATACTTTTTAAGGTCCAGGGGGATAATCTTTCCGGGATAGGGGGAGGCAAAGGCCACCCTGCCCTTGCCCTGTCCGGTATGGGTAAACATGGTGATAAAGAGGCCTTCACCAGTGATAAGCCGTTTTCCAGCACCCAGCATCTTGTCCATAAAACTGCCGGATTGAGACCCCTTGGAACCATCACCAAAGATGGTGTCCATACTGATCTTATCAGACATATACATCATGGCCCCGGCCTCGGAGACCACGCTCTCCTGGGGGTCGAGTTCAATCTCCACGAACTGCATCTCATGGCCGAATATCTCATAGTCGATCTCATGGGACTGCATCCCTGAGACCGGCGGCGGAGCGGGCGCAGAACCCGGATTGCTGAGTTCGGCCACCTTTGTTGCGGGGAGCCAATCGGCAAAACCGTCCTTCCATACCATACTGGCTGCGGGATATTGGCCGGATGAGAGACTTGATGCGAGCTGGTTGGTGGAGAGTGGGCCGACTGATTGACCGTCTACTGCTATAAACCATTTGGACATAATGGGGCTCCTGTTCCTGGGGAAGATGAAAATAGTGTGGTTACGGTATTTATGGAGGCTGGGA
>CAYWMZ010000653.1:0-1554 GCA_964459485.1 uncultured Desulfocapsa sp.
CTATCTGGAAAATAGTAGTATTTTGTGAAGCGACTGCTTCAGAGATGCGCACTGTACTGTTGTTGTACGGTAAGAAATCCCTCGTGGACAAAGGGATATTCTGTAGTTGTATTCGTGGAAAATCAGGGACCTCGAATCTATTTATTTAGTCTGTAAATAGATCCGGGGATTTTTTTTGCCTGTGGCGGGTGCAGTCTCTCCGGATCCTAACATTGCTATTTAGGAAAAGGAGATGAAAATGAACAAGAAATTGTATTCCACCTTGATTCTGTGTGTGATCATGAGTCCGACTTTGATACATGCAGAAGAAACAACTGCACAAATTGAACGGCCCTCAATTCTTGATGAGGTCGTAGTTACAGCTACACGAAGCAAGACAAAGGTAACAGAAATTCCTGCAAAAGTTGAAGTAATCAGCCAGCAGGATATAGAAGTTACGGTAGGAGAAACGCTGACTGAACAGTTGAAAAAGAATAGCTCCATCAGCGTAATAGAATACCCAGGTGCTCTTGCAGGAATTGGTATTCGTGGCTTCAGACCTGAATTCTCAGGCATAACAAAACACTCTCTGGTTCTCATTAATGGCCGGCCGGCCGGAGCAACTAATCTCTCAACCATCCTCACTGATAATATTGAACGCATAGAAGTGCTTAAAGGGCCAGCATCATCCCTGTATGGTGGCGAGGCCATGGGCGGTGTTGTCAATGTAATAACAAAAAAGAACACGGATGACCTTACTGGCACAGTAGAAGCGGGTTTGGGATCATTCTCCACTAATTTTCAGAAGGTAGCTCTTGGTGGTGGGCTTGGCCATATCTTTGATTTTGATATTACAGCGAGGCGTTATGATCAGAATGATGATTTTGAAATGGGTAATGGTGAAACCCGCGCTCATACAAGTTATGGAACACAAAATGGAACGCTTCGTTTAGGCGCAGATCTTGGCGCAAAGTGGCGAGTAGATCTGAGTGGTGATGTCTATCAGGGGCGTGATATCGAGATCCCTGGTGACACCTTTGACGGAGATCAGAAGTCAGGGAACAAAGATCTTGACAGATATGGCATTGATTTTACAGCCGAAGGAGAATTGGGCCATGACAATCGTTTAAGCCTTACGGCCTATAAGACCAATGAAACTTCTGAGACCTACAAACATTATACGGGCTACAGTGTTCCCGTCCAGGTTGCACCCTACAGAAGTTATGATTCCGAAATAAATTGGTTTGGGTTCCAGGTAAAAGATGAATTTACCCTTGGTGACCATACCATTATTACAGGTCTTGATTACCAAGATATTGATAAGGAAAGCAGGAGTTACAAATCCAGCGGAAGCAGAAAGGCTCCCTGGTCGCCAGACGAAGGAAGGACAAACTGGGCCGGTTATCTGGAGACCGTATGGAGACTCATGGACAAGAAGATAACCCTGACCGCTGGTGGCAGGTATGACTATTTTGATGTGGAAACTCAATCCACCCCATACAAAACAGGTTTCACTCCAAATTCAGAGAGCTTTTCCACCGTTAGTCCACGAATCGGTCTCAATTATCTCCTTGG
>CAYWMZ010000654.1:0-1553 GCA_964459485.1 uncultured Desulfocapsa sp.
CCTCAAGGGCGACATCATCCTCAGTATAAACGGACAACCAGCAACAAAGATGGAGGATGTGGGAATAGCGATGATGGACTCACGGGCCGGAGACACGCTCAAGATAATCGTTCAGCGCAAGGATACGAGTGGAACGCTACAGGAGAAAAAGATCAGCGTTACGCTTTCAAACCTCAATAAACCAGTTGGACACCCGTAGGGAGCAAAGGCCTCTGGTCAGAGGACAGCCGTCTCTCGGGTAAAGCAGTACCGATCCGGCGTTGACAACTCTTTGCGAAACCGATAACCGGCCTCCGCAAATTCTGTGAGTTCCAACGCCCGCTGTAGCCCGTGGCGTACCATAAAGTCCACCATCATGCCACGAGCCCGCTTGGCATGGATGGCCACGATACGGTAGCCATCCCCCTTGCGTTCTTTAAATTCCACATCCAGAACAGAGGCACCGAGCAGCTTCTTGTTTATAGCACGACTGTATTCAGCAGAAGCAAGGTTGACGACAATCGGCTCACTGTGGCTAGACAGGAGCTCACATAGCACAGCTGTTATCTGCTTTCCCCAGAATTCATAGAGACTTTTCCCCTCTGGATTTGGCAGGCGGCAGCCCATCTCTAATCGGTACGGCTGCATCAGATCAAGGGGCCTCAGAATACCATATAGGCCAGAGAGTATGCAAAGATGCCCCTGTAAATATTCAATTTGCTCAGGCCCATAGTTCTGTGACGTAATATGGGTATAAACATCTCCCTGAAAAGTGGCAATGGCAGGAGTTGCATTGGTGGGACTAAATGGCAGGCAAAAGGAGTGGATACGTTCCCTGGTCTGGTAGGCCAGGCGCTCACTCATCTTCATTAAATCGCCCAGTTCTGTTACAGATTTCTTTCTCAGTAAGTAGATCAGCTGTTCACTTTTTTCCAGCAGCGGGGGCAGGCTGAATCGAGCACCATGAATCAGCCCTCTTCCCTCCTGGGTCTTTGATGGGGACAGAAGGGCCAGCATTGTCAAGAAGCCTGATGGATGGCTTCTGCCATCAGCAGAGCGTAGCGGGTGGCGGCCACATCGTGGACTCGGATGATATCCACATTGGATTCATGGGCTAAAGCAGAGACTACGGCACTTGGGAGATCCCGATCACCCACCTCAAGTCCGGTTATGTCACCGATAAAGCGTTTCCTGGAATGACCCAGCAGCAGAGGCTGCCCAAGTTCTTTAAACTCTCCAAGGTGCTTCAGGATAGAGAGATTGTGGGCCAGGCTCTTGCCAAAGCCAATACCGGGATCCAGAGTAATCCGCTCCAAATCCACCCCGTGCCCGGAAAGCCATTGCAACCGTTCTGTAAAAAAGCTGCTGATATCCTGCACCACATCTTGGTAGTGTGGCTGCAACTGCATCTCGCCCGGCGTACCCTGCATATGCATGATAATCACCGGAACATCACTCTCCTGCACCAGTGCCAGCATATGCGGATCTTTTTGCAGGGCGGAGATATCGTTAATGATATCGGCCCCGGCGACTGCACGAATTGCCATACGGATATAGCCGCCAACTTCTTTGCC
>CAYWMZ010000655.1:0-1552 GCA_964459485.1 uncultured Desulfocapsa sp.
GCAGACTTGACCCCTTGCCTTCCCCTGGTGAATTCAAATTGCAAGTGCACCACGAGCAGCCCTCCAGAACACTTCATGAGGTGTCCGGTAATCGAGACACTTACGTGGGCGATTGTTTAGCCTTTTTACGGCTTCAACAATCTCTTCTTCGGTGATCTTTTTAAAATCGCTCCCTTTTGGAAAATATTGCCGCAGCAATCCGTTGGTATTTTCATTAGCTCCTCGCTGCCAAGGAGAGTATGGGTCGGCAAAGTAAATATCTAGTCCTGCTTTTTCCTCAAACTCCTTAAACCGTGCAAATTCAGATCCGTTGTCTACTGTCAAAGTATGTCGCATACGTCGAGGTAAGGGTCTGAAGGCTCTGACTCCTTGTTCGGTTAGATTTATGGCCTTTTTGTTCGGCAATATGTAAGCCAACAGGTAACGGCTCTTGCGTTCAACCAGGGTTGCGATATAGCCACTGCTCTTCTTGCCCTCAACGGTATCACCCTCCCAATCCCCGAAACGTTGTCGTCCTTCCACAATTTGGGGGCGTTCAGCGATGTTTTTACGACCGGCCAGGAAACGCCGTCCGGTGCCGTAACGCTTCTGTTTACAGCGCTTTTTCCGCAGACGGCGCAAGTTCAGGTATGCTTTGCCTGCAAGGCGGGCGTCCATGTAGATCCAGCGATAGATTGTCTCATGGCTGATGCGCATTCTTTCATCGTCGGGATAATCACGACAGATTCGCTGGGCAATTTCCTCAGGTGACCACTGTACCTTGAGTTTGGCTTCCACATAGCGAACAAGACGCTTATTTTTCTGACACTGCCGATGTCTTGCCTTACCGCGTCTTTTCAGTGCTATGCGGTGTGTCTCAACATACCAATAACATGTATGATAAGCAGGCCATCGACCTGTACCGTTTCGTTTCAGTTCCCGACTAATCGTGGAATGATGGCGATTAATCTTGATGCCAATTTCCCGTTTAGTAAATCCGGCGATACATAAATGATTGATGACATATCGTTCTTGTTCTGTAAGATGCGTGTAGGACATGGCAGGCTCCTTCTGGTTGTGAGTTGGTCGTGCTTCTCAACATACCAGAAATCCTGTCATGTCCTGCTTTCACCTCAGGTGGTGCACTTTGAAGTTGAATCTACCAATAAGAAACAAGGGGTCAAGTCTGCCGTTGACCTTTGTTCAGTTTAATTTCAATCTTTTTCAACTTGTTACAAAAAACTTTATCTTTCGCTTTGCGACTTTTTACCCGCTCTATTGCACTGCTTACCGTACTGTAATTCGCAATATTAAAATATTTACCAACTCCGTTTAGTGTTTCCTTGCTGTGAACACGTAAGAGATATACGGCTACATCTCTTGGTATATTTTCCGTTCCCCGCTTCGATTTCTTTAGTGAAGCCCTTTTTACTTTAAAATGTTGGCTGACTAAATCCATAATGTCCTCCGGATTTGGGGCTAAGACTTTGGATTCCGGTATTTCTTGGTGAAATCGCAAATGCTGAAACTTTTCTTTTATCCACTCTTTAAAATCATCATCTCCCAATGCTGA
>CAYWMZ010000656.1:0-1547 GCA_964459485.1 uncultured Desulfocapsa sp.
CACTTTTTTTAACTTTGTTCATAAAAAAATCAGCTTATGTTTAACAGCAAGGGCTACGGCATGAGATCGACTATGGACACCAAATTTTTTCATGATATTTTGCATGTGAAATTTGACAGTGCCTTCACTTATATTAAGAACCACTGAAACATCCCAGTTGGTTTTACCGATCATAACCTCTTGCAATATCTGTTGTTCACGTATTGTCAGGGAGGGAAGCGTTGGTAATTTCGTCTGCAAGGCAGCAAGGGCATCATGAAAATATGGCGCAACTCTATTAATTAACCATAAGTTTCGTCTATTTCGTGGAACTCGTTGCCCAGCCAATGAAAAGACAGACCATTGATTATCCCTTATGGTGACGCTGGTATACCCTTGGAAAAGCTTAAAAGCTCCTTCCTTTATCTCAAGAAATAGCTTGGACGGGGGCATTTGACGATAGGCATCTCCCCAAGAATAAACTCCTGGCCCTGTCATGCAAATTTGTCCAACAGGATCCTGCGTTACCAGTTTTTCGTTCTTATAGAGCTGAACCCACTCAGGGGGATAACTAATATTAAAGTCAGCAACAGGAGTTGGTACAAAATTCCCTTTCCTGCCAAACACAGGTATTGCCCAATATAATTTATCAGCTCCAACAAGTTGCCCAAATTTCCAGGTTGCCGCATGAATCGTTTCCAGTGACTTTCCTTCGACACAATCGACTACAATATCAAGCAAGTCGTTCAATTCACGCTGTGTAACGATTCCCGGCATGGTATCTCCGATTTATGGACATTCCGGGGACAGTACACACAACTGGGAAATATTCCGAATATTCCGGGGACAGCATACACAGCTACCTTCCGCCACAACCCTGCCCCTCAACCCTCTGCCCATCTTATTTATCTTCAAACCCATAGCACCTCAATGCCCTCTCTTTGAAATCCTAACATTTCACAATACCGAGCTATCACCTTAGCCCCTTAGACACCACACTAACACATTGAAACTACAATTCAAACTACAACTCACCAAGAGTCTCAACTGCCCATAGTGAAGCACAAGTAATATCAGCCGGAGGGTCTGATATGCCAAGACTCTCAAAAGACACCGCCGCAATAAAGAGGTTGTCATCATCCATCACCACAGGGGCATCGTTGACATCTGTTACCTGCACGGTCACAAAGGCGGTGGACTGTGGACTGTAGCCCTGCGGCATCCTGTACCGTAAGTAAGAATCATATCTGCCAGCGGGTTAAAGCCACTCACCTGACTGGGCCAGTGGGAGCTTAGAAAGGAGTGCAGGGCCGCATCACTCTCAAGCTCGGCAATTTCCCCTTCTCCACCGACACTTTCCCCCGTGTGTTCCGCCAGGATCCCATCCTTTTCATAACGGGCTAGCTCCAAGGCATCCAGAGGTTTGATATAATCTGTATTACTCTCTGCGTGTTCAGCCTCGCCAAACAGGGCTGAGGCACAGGCCTGATCGATATCAAGCCCCAGTCCCATGGCAAGGAGCAGGCCTCCGGCACCGGCAAAGTTCTGTTTCAGGCTTACGGCACCCA
>CAYWMZ010000657.1:0-1547 GCA_964459485.1 uncultured Desulfocapsa sp.
TTCTGGGGGGGCGTATGGGAGTTCTCGACAAAATACTCCAGAAAGTCGATAGAATACATGGTGCGGTTCTTGAGTATCGTGACGACAGGGCAGCCCTTGTGATTGCCCTTATCAACACCTTTGTTTTTTATTTTCTGGCTGTTCTCAATGTGTATGTGACGGCCCTGGCCTTTCATGGGGATGTGGGGTTTACAGAAATCCTGGTGGCTGTACCCCTGATTATGTTTATCATGAACCTGCCCATCTCCATTGGAGGCCTCGGCCTTATGGAGTTCTCTTTTATCTTTATCTTTGGAATCTTCGGTTACAGTAGCGCCTTGGCCTTGTCAACGGCCCTGCTTATGCGTCTTAAGTCATTTAGTGATGCGGGTACGGGAGGGCTTTTATATCTTTTTTTCTCCAAAAAAACCTCCACAACAGGGTCTGTGGATAAGAGTAATGTCAACGAGCTGAATCCATGAAAGCGATGAAGGTTCTTGCCTTTCATCTCTGCTTGACAGCAATATGTTATGCTGCACTCAGTTCCATGGTTTCAGTTTTACTGGCAGCAGAAAAACCCATGGCCGAGCAGCATACAGAGGCCCTGCATCTCACCCTTTCCCAGGTACTTGAGCGGGCCAGATCTGCAAACCGTTCTTTGCAGCAGCGTGGTCTGATGGTGGCCAACAGCAGATATTCACTTCAGAGTGCTGAGGCAGAGTTTGATTGGAAGGTACGGCCGGTTGCCAACCTCGGTCTTTCAAAGAGTGATAACAGTACAGCCCAGGCAACCGGTGTCTCTGGTGAAGTCTCCAAAAAGAGTAGCATTGGCATTAAGACCGCCTTTACGCCATCGATTGCCTATGTCAAAGAAGAGGGCGTCTCTTCGGGAGTTGGAGTGTCGCTGTCGGTTCCTCTCTTTCGTGGCTTTGGCAAAGAGTACACCATGGATTCTGTGTATGGTGCTGAATTTGCTCTCAAGAGCAGTATCAGACAGGTGTATCTTGCCGAAGTGGAGAAGATTCTTGAGACCCTGAACCTTGCCTATGAAGTGGTGCGGCAGCGAACCCTTGTTACTCTATACCGTGAGCAGGATATACGTCTGGGGCATCATGTGCGCACCATTCAGTTAAAAGAACGTACCGGTCTTGGCAATCAGATAGACACCTATCGGGCTCAGATCCGCCAGAAAGATGTGCAAAATCAACTAAACGTGGCAATTCAAAGCTATGAGGGAGCTTTGGATAGACTCAAGGTGTTGTTGGCACTGCCGGTGGACACTGAACTTACGTTGGACATTCCCCTCACTTATAAAACAACGAATATCGCAAGCCTCAAGGCCCAGCAAATAGCGCTTGATAATCGGCTGGAGCTGGAGCAGGTGGCGGCCGATCTGCAGGAGGCCAAGAGAAAATCACGGGTGGCAGAGCGAAGAATTCTACCAGGTGTAAACTTTGTTGCCAGCTATCGTAAGAATAGCTTTCTGGAAGGGATCGATGCCACCCAATCCTATTATGGTGACTATTGGAGTGTGGGGCTGACCAGTGATACCGACGTGTCCAGGAGTT
>CAYWMZ010000658.1:0-1544 GCA_964459485.1 uncultured Desulfocapsa sp.
GCGTTAGATTCGGTCATTCAGCCATTTTCATAAGAGTTACGCTCTATGAAAGGGGCTGAAGGGCCGAAGATGACGTGCCCTGAATAGTTACGCGGATTTTATGTCTCTTTCGTTTCCTTTTTAAAGGGGAATTTGAGAAGTTTCCCTTTTTTCTTCACTATTTGCGGGCCGCATTTTGAGCATCCCGAACATCCCTTGTTCAGCATTCCGTGGATATGCTTGAGTAGGGTCAGGCGGCAGGTGGGGCAGAGTTGCAGGATGATCTCTTCATAGACATCTTTCAGGAGTTCATCTTCATCTCTACCGGCAATCTCCGAGAGGGCATGGGCAATGAGTTTGTCGGGGTTTTTGAGGTTGGGGATGGTGGAGTCTTTGGCAGCAACAAACTCTGTGCGGCAGTGGTAGAAAAGTTCTCCGTCGGGCAGGAGGACACCACAGGAATCACACTGTCGTGTTGAGATGTCTGATATATCTGTCATAGAAGCCTCAGGGCGTTTGTACCAAGAATGGCAGTAAGGAGTTCTTTTTCAAGTGGTAGTTGTTTCAAATGCTCGATGCATTCCGTCTGATCGGTCCACGGGGAATCGGAGCCAAAGAGCAGGTACTGCGGGGGATGATTGTTGAGCATGCGTAGCATCTGCTCCTCTTTAAGATACTGGAGGGCAAAGGAGATTTCCATATAAATATTTTTACCGATCAGGATCTCCTCCACCTCATCCCATTGGTCCCAGCCCCCAAAATGGGTACAGATAAGGCGTAGGCGGGGAAAACGTCTGTGGAGGGAGAGTACCTGGGCCGGGTCTGCGCAGCGTATCCTAGGGTAGGCGATATCAAATCCGCAGTGTACTACGAAAAGGAGTCCTGTTTCGGAGAGGGCATCGTAGAGCGGGTTGAGTCGTTTTTCATTAAGAGAAAAATTCTGGTAATAGGGATGCATCTTGATACCCACAAAGCCTTCTTGGTGGATGGTGGAGATATGCTCCACGCAGCGGGGATCATCGGGGTGGATGGAGGGCAGGGGGATCAGGCGTTTCGTCCTGATGCTGCGTGACCAGTCAAGGATGGCCTCGAATTGTTCCGGACGGGTGGCTATGGAGCAGATCAGGCTGCGATCTATGCCGGCCCTGTCCATGGATGTCAAAAGAGAACGGGTGGTTCCCGTGGTGTGGGCAGTGATCTTCCCAGCCAGTTCCAGGGCTGGAATTGCTTTTTGGGCAACCTGGTCGGGAAAGGCGTGGCTGTGAAAATCTATTATCATCTGCTATGTGAATGGCATGGAAGGGAAGTTTGTTGGTTTTGTGGCCATAAAAGTGAGGCAGTTTTCGCTTTGCCTAGTATACTTTGTGTCATTCCCTTTGCAATCAACTCTTTTGTCCGCAACCTTCGACACCTGTAATGCAGCCTGAACAGAAAAAGAAGACATGGCGATCCATCTGCCGTTCTCCCCTCTTTGATGTGGGGCAGTTTTTGCTTCTTATTGCTCTGATATTTTGGTTCTTTGAGCGTTCTGTTGCAGAGATGGGATATCACTGGCAGTGGTATCA
>CAYWMZ010000659.1:0-1544 GCA_964459485.1 uncultured Desulfocapsa sp.
GGCTCGATTATCAGCATGTCATAATGCGTAGCGGCCAGAGCAGAAACCGCGCCGGGCTGGTCGATATCCTGAATCTGGTAAGCGAAATACCGAACCTCGCCAAGGGTCAGTGGCGTTTGCGCCATGGCAAAAGAAGCAGAGGTGGCAACAAAAAAAGAGAACAGGCTACAACGAAAAAACGCCGTTAAAACTGAATCGGCACGACATTGAAAAAGACCCGGCGGTTGCATCTGATTTCCCCAATCCTATATGGTCTCCTTATCGTCAGGAATCGACAGTGAGAGAACTGCCACAATTATACCATCTGGGTTCTAAATTGCCCACTACCGGCTCCAGATCCGGGGAAAATGCCCGCCCTATAAATTACAGATAAAGTCGTTCATGAGCCGCCGTAAATGTTATACTTGGGGGTACATATATTTCGGAACCAACAGGCACTTCATGGCTTTTAATGCTAAACGGGCTCTTTTTGAGACGCTGGCCTTGCTTGGCAAGGCGCTTTCAAACGCCAACAGGCTCGAACTGCTCGATTTTCTTGCGCAGGGCGAAAGAAGCGTAGACCGGCTGGCAAGCCTTGCCGGGATTTCGGTCGCAAACGCATCACAGCATCTCCAGCAGTTACGGCGGGCAGGACTTGTCACAAGCAGAAAAGAGGGCAAAAGCGTCCTCTACAGCCTTTCTGATCCCTCCATCATTACCCTCATGGGAGAAATGAGAAATGTGTCGGAGCGGAATGTGGCCGAGATGGAACATCTCATCAACACCTTTCTGAAAACAAAAGATGATCTCGACCCGGTCAGCGCCAAGGATCTACAAGAAATGATAAGTCATGACGAGGTAGTCATCATCGATGTCCGCCCCCCCGACGAATATGCGATGGGACATCTGCCCGGATCGATAAACATCCCGTTCAAGGAGCTTATGGGGCGTGCAAACGATCTTATTGGAGCCAAAGAAGTGATCGCCTATTGCCGTGGACCCTACTGCCTGCTCTCGTACGATGCGGTGGCAATGCTCCGCGCCATGGGACAACCTGCCCGCCGCCTTGAAGACGGTTTTCCAGAGTGGCAAGTTGGCCGGAATCCGGTTGAGCGAAACGGCTAAATTCTCTCACACACCCCACCCCATCCCGAATCATTCCAGCGTTCAATCATTCAATTAGTCTATTGATTTTAATAGTGTTAAGGCATATTACGTTCTGCCGCCTCTGTTGATTATTTAACGTTTTATCTATGTTTTTTGGCCCAATAATCCTGCATCTTTTTGTTAAATGATTAATTTCAGGCCAGTTGTCGATCTTCTTCTCATCAGGTACATATCTTGCCTTTATATGACCTGAGAAATAAACAACAGTGGAGGAACCGCATGAAAAAAAGATTGTACGCATTTGTTCTGCTTCCGGTAATGGCTCTTCTGCTATCTGGTTCTGCGACTCCGGGAAAGGTAAAACCAGGTGCCGAGCGAAACTTTGAGTTTACCTACATCGTGAATGTCAACGATATCCCGGCCGGTGCAAAAAGTCTGCGAATGTGGGTCCCTTACCC
>CAYWMZ010000660.1:0-1541 GCA_964459485.1 uncultured Desulfocapsa sp.
GGGGGGAGGTGGTGTAGCAGGGCCGTGGGATCAATTGAGTCAAAATCCGCTTCAATGTGGAGGAGCCAGAACTGTTCCGGGTGGTGCAGTATACTCTTTTTTTGGAGCTCTGAAAGCCAGTGGGAGTCTTCGGGGAGTGAAAAAAATCGTGAGTCAATTCCAATAAAGCCATCCACAAAGTGGGCAATCAGATGGATGAGTTTACTCTGGTAGCCTGCACGGATGTTCTGGATGGCGTTGATATCCGTGCAGCCGGATTCATGGAGCTCGCTGATGTAGGATGCCAGGATCTCTCTATTGCTGACAATAGATGCCTCAAGCTCCGGCCAGAACTGATCGGCCGTGGCGGGATGGGAGTGGTGCTTCGCAACGGTGAAGGTGTCGTAGTTGAGGAGCATACTCTGTTTGAAAAAGTGCCTCACATGGCGTTCTGCCGTATGATAGTCCTTGCTCTGGCATAAGATCTTATGGATGGTCTTCTCTGTCATATTGTTCTCAACGTAGTTTTCAAACGCATCCGTATCGGATGATCAGGGAAAGATGTCGGGATAGACACAGACCCGGTTACGTCCCTGGTCTTTGGCGACATAGAGGGCTTCATCGGCCATGGAGATCAGCTTGTCGGCAGACTTGGGACGGTGGTCGAGAAATGATGAGACTCCGATACTGCAAGTGACCTGGAAACTCTGTTCCCCGTTTGTATAGTTATGCTTGGCCATGGCCTTTAGCAGGGTATTTGCGTAACTTAAGGCTACACTGAGACTGGTGTCGGGGAGGATGACGATAAATTCCTCCCCGCCGTAGCGGGCGCAAATATCCCTTTTTCGAAAGTTCTTCTGAATAGCATCCGAGGCCTCTTTCAGAACTAGGTCGCCAAAGGCGTGACCATAGGTATCATTGATTTTCTTGAAAAAATCGAGATCAAAGAGGATGCAGCTCAGCTGCTTCTTCTGCCCGTATGCCTCTGCGTACTCATGATTTAGGGCATCCTGGAAGTAGCGACGGTTGAAGAGCCCGGTCAGGGCGTCGTGGCTGGCCTGGATCTGCAATTTTTTGTTGAGTTCTTCCACTTCAAGGACATATTTTCTGGCCCGGAGGTGGCTACCCACCCTGGCCAGCAGCTCTTCCTCGATAAAGGGCTTGTGCAGGTAGTCGGTGACCCCGATTTTAAAAAGGGTGAGTATTAATTCCATATCCTGAAAGGCGCTGACCATAAAGAGGGGGACCTGATCAAAGGCTGTTTTTTGGCGGATAATATTGCAGAGTTCATCCCCTCTCATCTCCGGCATCATATAGTCGGTGATGATCAGATCAAATATAGTCTTTCCCCCTTCGATGATGGCTAATGCCTCAAGGCCGTCTTCGGCAGTGACGACCTGGAGCCCTAAGCGAGTTAGAATCTTTTTGATGATATTGCGTACGGACTGGGAGTCTTCCACTACCAGGGCTGCCATTCCGGAGAATTGATCCTGGGCGAAGAGAATTCGCTGTACAATATCTCTGATCACATGGGGTTTAAAGGGCTTGGAGATGAAATCGGT
>CAYWMZ010000661.1:0-1528 GCA_964459485.1 uncultured Desulfocapsa sp.
ATGGAACGGTTCTTTCGTAGGTCAGAGGCGCCGGATTTGGGCAGGGTATCTAAGACCTTCTGGCTACCAGTTGCGGCATGTACCGTGACCATGGAGGCACTGAGGAAGTTCTCCGCACCAACGGATTCCATCAGGGGTTTAATCATATAGGAGAGACAGGTGGTGGTGCAGGAGGCTGCTGAGATGAGGGCGTGTCTGGAGGGATCGTAATCTTCATCGTTGATCCCCATCACAGTGGTCACCGCATCCCCTGGCATATCTATGCCCTGGGATTTGATCTTAAAGGGGGCTGAGAGCATAACCTTCTCGGCACCTGCCTGAAGATGGCCACGCAGCGCGCCCCAACCAGCCTCGGCATCTGCCGTGGGGTCGGTGAAGGCACCGGTGGTATCCACCACCAGTTTGACGTTATTTTCCTGCCAGGCGATATCTTTGGGATTTCGGGCTGTGCGAAGAAATTTCACCGGAACACCGTTTATAACCATGGTTCCGGCCTCTTCATTCAACTCTTCAATTACCCTGCCGCCTTTATGACCATGCAGGTAGGTGCCGAGCCGCCCAAATGATGAGTCCCGCTCCACTGAAGCGGCAAGATCATTGAGCCCCTGACCGATCTCCCGGCCAACGTTAATCACAAGTTCTGAAAAATGTTTTCTCGAAACGTGGTGCCAGAGCGAAAGTTTTCCGATCCGGCCCATGCCGTTTACACCTAATTTCATGACAGGCATCTCCTGTAGAGGTAGTATCTTTTTTGTCAGAACCCTGAGGGCCAGACGATATTAAACGATTTGAATCTTCGGGGCAGCTTGCTTTTTTCGTAACTATTCGGAGTGCTTCAGATCGGAGTCTACGCTTACCTCGTTCAATTGGGGCTTGGCATAATAGTAATGCTATATGACACGCCCCAAAGGGACGTAGCTGGGATGCTATGAATAGTTACCTTTTTTCTTCCCCTTTCAATGTCCATTCCTTATACTGTATCTGAAACGATTCTTCAAAGATTAAACATAATTGATATAAAAAATCACTCCCTTTGATTTATGCATTTTGATCCCCCTTTACAATCGGCAACCCTTATCAAACGTTACAAGCGTTTTCTGGCAGATGTCTGCACAGACGAAGGGCGGGAAATCACAGTACATTGCCCCAATTCCGGCTCCATGCGTGGCTGCGCCGTACCCGGAAGCCAGGTGATGCTCTCCACCTCTCCCAACCCCAAACGGAAATATCCACAGACCCTGGAGATGGTGCAGGTGGCAGACACCTGGGTTGGGGTCAACACCATGCTCACCAACAAGATTGTAGCGGATGCCATCCTTGAGGGGCGCATTGCCGAGTTTCAGGATATCGACTCCTTGAAACGGGAGGTGACGACTTCCAAATCCAGCAGGCTTGATATTCTCCTGGAACGGGGTCAGGAAAAGATCTATGTAGAGATCAAGAACTGCTCCCTTGTGGAGGATGGCTGGGCCACCTTTCCTGATTCGGTTACTGTGCGAGGTACCAAGCACCTCCATGAGCTGGCCCG
>CAYWMZ010000662.1:0-1516 GCA_964459485.1 uncultured Desulfocapsa sp.
GCATTCGTGCAGGTTCAGGTAAAGCTCTTTGCCTTCTTTCGAGAAGGACGATTTATCAAAGAAGACAGAGAGCTGCCAACGGCTTGTACCGCAGGTGAAGTAGTTGATGATCTTGATATTCCACGGGATGAGGTGGGGGTGCTGATGTGTAACTCCCGCCACTGTAAGTTTGATACGGTATTACAGGATGGAGATATCTACGCCATCTTTCCGGTGATTGGCGGTGGCTGACCCGGTTCACACCCTTAAAGATAAAGAAGAGACAGCCCTTGAAAACGGGGTTCTCCCTAACCGCTATAAACGAAACGGACTCTCCTGCAAGCAGCAGCTCACACTCCTGCGGAGCACAGTGGCCATCATTGGCTGCGGTGGACTTGGGGGCAGATGTGCCGAGATCCTGACCAGGCTCGGTGTGGGCCGTCTCATCCTCACGGATCCGGATCGCTTTTCAGAATCTAATCTTAACCGCCAGATATTTTGCAATACCAAGCACCTGAGCTGTTATAAAGTTAAGGTCGTAGCCCAGGAACTCCATGGGATAAACCCCGCAATGGTGATATCCAGCCACTGTAAGTCTTTTGACAACAGTTCCATCCAACAGGCCGAAGTAGTCGTTGACGCACTGGATTCTACTGAGGCTCGCCAACGGCTCTCAGCACTGTGCAGCAGTAGCAATATCCCCCTGGTTCACGCAGCGGTGAACAGATGGTATGGCAAGATTGGCCTTGATAAACAACAGGAGAACACACTCATAGAGCACCATTACCCGAGGCAAACAGGAGTAGAGCAGACACCCACTGTACTCCCCATGACGGTTGCCCTGGTGGCCGCAATGCAGGCGACTGAAGTCTGCAAACTGATTCTTCACTGTGGCCAGTCCCTTAATCATGGCTGGCTCCAGGCCGATCTTCTTGTAAACGAATACGAAACCATCCATCTGAAAAAATAAACTTTATGAATCAGAAACTCATCACCAACTGGCTTATCACACTGGGCCTCGGGAAAAATATCGCAGAATATGGAGCCATCGCCCTTATTGTCCTGGCCATATTAACAGCCGCCCTGCTCATTACCTGGCTCACCCGCCGCAAGATTTTGCCCATACTGGTCTCCATCCTCCACAATAACAAATTCCACTGGGACGATCTCCTGGTGCAGCATGGCCTCTTTCATAAACTTAGCTGGTTTATCCCTATTCTGGTTATTTCTGTATCCCAGGAACTCCTGCTGCGCAAAGACTCAACCTTCTCCGAAATCCTATCCCGCTTCCTCCTTATCGGAGTGGTGATCGTGACCACCTTAAGCTTAAATGCACTGCTCAGTTCCACAAGCTCATTTATTCCCGGTATCTCCAAACGCTACCGCAGTACCATCAAAGGCTACACCGATATTGCACGCATCATCACCATGCTGTTTTGCGGTATTTTCGTGGTGTCCATCATCACCAACCGTTCACCCTGGGGACTCCTCAGTCTACTCGGTGGTCTCACCGCCATTATTCTGCTGCTCTTTAAGG
>CAYWMZ010000663.1:0-1511 GCA_964459485.1 uncultured Desulfocapsa sp.
CCATGTGCATCGGGACCTACATCTTTGTCCTCTGGATGGAGTTTACCCCCACCTTTGTGGAGAAGTGGAAGTTAAAAAATTTCGGCAGGAAGCTGAACCGTGTCATCTTCGTCTTTATTGCCCTGGGCGTATTGCTTCCCACCATGCACCAGTCTTCACTGGGTACGATGATGCTGATGGCCGGGTTCAAGCTCTGTCCACTCTGGCATACAAGCTCCCTGCCGCTCCTGTTCCTGACCACTGCCCTGTTCATGGGATTTTCCATGGTCATATTCGAGGCCAGTATCACTTCCCGGGTATACCGGCTGGGCGATGAAACCATGATGCTCTCACGCCTGGCAAGGATCGTCTGCTGGATCCTGGGGTTTTATCTGCTCATCCGCTTCCAGAATATCTTCATGCGCGGCCTGCTGCCCATGGCCTTCAGCGGTAGTTTTTACGGCAATATGTTTCTGCTGGAAAATTTCTTTTTATTGACCGGCCTGGCGATCCTGTCCTATCCCGGCAACCGGACCCGGCCCAGGCTTCTTTTTCTTGCTGCCATTGCTATTCTGGCGGGGGGATCGCTCTTCCGTTTCAATACCTATATCATCGGCTTTGATCCGGGTACGGGCTGGAAATATTTTCCCTCAGTGCCGGAACTGCTTATCACCTTCGGCCTTGTTGCCGCCGAGATCGCGGCGTACACCCTTTTTGTCAAGATCTTTCCGGTCTTCAGTGTCCATCAGGCAAAGAAAGCCGCTCATTAAGGAGAAAAACCATGTCCAAACGTATCATTGTCGACCCGATAACCCGGATAGAAGGACATCTCAAGATAGAATGCGAAGTGGATCAGGGCAAAATTGTCGATGCCTGGTCCACTGGTACCATGTGGAGAGGGATCGAGACCATTCTCAAAGGTCGTGATCCCAGGGAGGCCTGGCTGATTGCCCAGCGTATCTGCGGCGTATGTACGACCGTGCATGCCATGGCCTCTGTGCGGGCTGTGGAACATGCACTGAAAATGGAGATTCCGGTCAATGCCCAGTATATTCGCAATATGATTGTCGGAGCACACTGCCTGGTCGATAATATCATACACTTTTACATCCTCTCTGCCGTGGACTGGGTGGATATAGCCTCCGCAGCACTCAAGGCGGATCCGAAAAAGGCCGCTCGTCTTGCCCAGCAGCTCTCTGCCTGGAAAAACAACAGCAGCCAGGAATTCAGGCAGACACAGGTTCGTCTGAAAACCCTGATTGATTCCGGCCAGATGGGTGTATTTTCCAGTGGTTACTGGGGCCATCCGGCAATGAAACTCACGCCGGAGGTGAATCTCATTGCTGCCACCCATTACTTTCAGGCCCTGGAATACCAGCGCAAGATGAACAAGGTGGTCACTGTTCTTGGTTCGAAAACCCCTCATATTCAGAATCTGGCCGTCGGCGGGGTGGCAAACCCGATCAATCTGGACAGTCCGGCCACTCTGACCATGGAACGTCTCTTCTACATCAGGACCCTGATGGACGAGG
>CAYWMZ010000664.1:0-1503 GCA_964459485.1 uncultured Desulfocapsa sp.
TTTTAGTTAAGGACGTTCACGCCCCTCTTCTATGCATAACGGCTCTTAATGGCCGGTATTGTTATTTTATAGGTTCATTATACACCCATTTTATAGAAATATCACTCTTCGTTAAATGAGTCCAAAAAGGCTATCTTGCGGGGTTTAAATATCTGCAAATTTATTACGTTTTTTCAAAGGTTGTACTGAAACACTGGACCGATCCTGCGGTGTGGCCCCAAATTTTGAAAGAGACCTCATCAATATTGTAGTCTCGGTACCAGTAAGATTTTCCGTGCGGAACTTTCCCATAAGCTTGACCAAAACCTCAAATGCCAAAGAGTCGCCAGCCGTGGCCACCCCAGGGGGCAATTTCCCCGAAATTTCATCCCATATGGCCTTTTCAGCATCAGACATATAGTCCGGCGCGGAGCCAAGCTCTCCCGTGGAAACAGGTACGTTTTCGTTGTCTCTATTCCTGCAGGGTTGGTATGTCCCTTTTAACTCTTTTTCCTCTCTCGAGGTTCTTCTAGCTGGCATGTTGCCCTCTGTTTTTTGTTTAATAGATCAAAAATCCTGATGTGCACTCTCAAGAATTTCATTGTCTAAATTTCGGCACGGGGCAAACAGCTCCAACAATTTAAACCGCCCCCCCTTTGGTTTTCGCTTATCTTCCCGGCCACAATCTCAATCAATGCAAGCACAGTTATCTGAGCAGAGCATTTCTTGCATAGGGTCAGGCTTATGGTCTGCTGGCTGCTCAGGGAAAGGTGAATCAAGAATAGATCTTCCGTCTTTGTCTCACAGCAGCAGCAGCCAGCGGCGATGCTTCGCAGTGCTACCCTGGTGAGCTTTTGGCCTGCGTCGCTGTATGCTTCTGATTCGCTTATCACCTCTAATCTGGTGGCCCCTTTCATGCTTTCTTCCTCCCGAATAGATTCTTTTTCAAGACAAGGAAGTTCCGTTCAACTTCCTTCAATCTCAACTTTAATTCTGGTTTTGTTTTGCAACGATCAAGGCCTTTGATTGAATGCACAAGCCAGCTCACGTGGGAACTGGTTTCAAAGCTTATTTCGCTCATGCCTTTCTCCTGGATTCTTTGATCTGTTCCCACCTTCGCCATTCTGACGGATTACTGATGGGGCCGATGAAGCTCTCTACCAGATCATCAGATGCACCCAATTTAATCAGAGTGTCAAAGATCGGATGCCCTTCTTCACACCACCGGTACTGCGGATTACAGTCCATTGGGATACGAAGCTCCCCTCCTGTGATGAAGGGTTTGCCAGGTTCAACGGTTTTTTCCCGAAGTAGTTCAATTAGCTCTGTTTTGAATTTTCTGACCAGAGCCCTGGTGTCGGAATCAAAACCACAGCCCTTAAGTTTGCCGTGAATAAGAACAAGCTTTCCTCCCCGGGATTCAACCTGCTCGATGATCTTTTCGGCCTGCATTAAAATTCCTCCCAATCGTCTTCATCTTTTGAAACTTTTCTGATTTTACCTACATTATCTACATTACCTACA